>CBFGPB010000316.1:0-3207 GCA_965650545.1 uncultured Devosia sp.
TGCAGGCCCGGGCTTTGGCCTTCCTGGCATTGAGCCAGGATGCCAGCGGCGCCGATCTTGCCGGCCTGCGCGACCTCACCAAATCCTCGGCCGCCCAGACGGGGCTTGAATCCATGCTGGCCTCGGAACACGTGCTGGGCGGGCGCAGCTTTGCCGCCAGCAGCCGGGTCAATGCCGCCCGCGCCAATCTCCATCTCTTCGGGGTCGTCGAGGGCGAGGACGACATGATCCGCATGGGCATGGTGCGCGACATCACCCTGCCATTTGTGGAGCGCTACCTCGCGCCGCTGCTGGGCGAGTTGCAGGCCGCCAATCTGGATGCCGATGGCAAGCCGGTGGCCCCCGACCAGCGCATCTTCAAACTCGGTCCGGCGGCCCTGCTGCGCCATCCCCGCCGGGCCAGTGGGGCTCTCTTGCGCCTGCTCGCAAACCCGGCGCTCTACCGGCTGGGTGGCTGGGTCCTGCGTAATCTCCTGCCCTCGGGCGGTGCCGGCCGGTCTGAGCGTGCTGCGAGTCTGCCCCGTCAATTGCGCGACCATGCGATCTTCGCCGAACGCGAACTGGCCCGCCTGCGCTGGACCTATCTGCGCCTCAGCCTCAGCTTCCAGCTCGAACTGGCTGGCGCCCAGATCGTGCTGCAACGGTTCGGCCAGCAGGTCGAATGGCTGGTCTCCATGCTCGCGCTCTGCCACCATGCCGCGGCAGCTGACGAAACCCAGTGGCGCGTGGCCGACCTGCAATGCGCGCTGCTGCGCGAGCGGGTTCTGGCGGGCAAGGCGGGCCTGAAAGGAGGGCGGTTGCGGACCCTGCGTCGCCGGATCGCGGCCGTCGGCGGGGATGTCGCTGCCCAACGCTCCTCGCTTCTCGCCGATATCGCGCCCGAACCCTTCGCCCATCCGTTCCACACATCCGGGCCAAGCTGAGACTTGCACCTGAATATGTTATGTGACATAACTAAATTGTCAGGGAGGAGCTCATGACACATCAGGCAAGCCCGATCCGCCGCGTGCGCTTGGGCAATATGGCCGCGACCGCCGACCGGCGGCCGGACGGATCGATCATTTTGCAGTCCAGCGCCACGCTCGGCGCCTATCCGCGCTCGATTGTCGATGCGCTGGCCGAATGGGCCGAAAAGACGCCCGAGGCCATGCTGATCGCCGACCGGCAGGGCGAGGGTTGGCGCAAGCTGAGCTTTGCCGAAGTGGCCGAACGTATTCAGCCCCTGGCGCAGTCCCTGCTCGATGCCGGGCTGTCGCAGGAGCGGCCGCTGATCATCCTCTCGGGCAATGAGATCGAGCACTTCCTGCTTGGCCTGGCGGCCATCTGGGTCGGCATACCCTATGCTCCCATTTCCCCGGCCTATTCGTTGATCTCCACCGATTACGGCAAGCTCCGGCATATTGCCGGCCTCCTGACCCCCGGCATGATCTATGCCAGCGATGGCGCAAAATTCGCGCCGGCCATCGACGCCGTCTTTGGTCCCGATATTCCGCTTATCGTGCGGTCCAATCCGGTCGACGGTCGTTCGGTCAGCCTGTTCGATGACCTGCTGAAGACGCCGGTGACCCCCGCCGTCGCCGCCGCGCATGCGGCCATCACGCCCGACACTGTTGCCAAGGTTCTCTTCACCTCCGGCTCCACCGGCCTGCCCAAGGGCGTGATCACCACCAATCGCATGATGGCCTGCAACCAGCAGATGATCCGCCAGGCGCTGGCTTTCTTTGCCGACGAGCCGCCGGTCCTGCTCGATTGGATGCCCTGGAACCACGTTGCCGGCGGCAGCCACAATACCGGCATCGCCATCTACAATGGCGGCAGCTTCTATATCGACGATGGCCAGCCCACGCCGGCCCGCTTCGGTCGCACGCTGGAAAACCTCGGCATGGTGCAGCCGACTTTCTTCACCAACGTGCCCAAGGCCTATGAATTCCTCGTCGGTGCCTTCGACGATCATCCCGAAGCCCGCCGCAACCTCTTTGCCCGCGTCAAGGTGCTGCAATATGCCGGGGCGGGCCTGCCCCAGCATGTGTTCGAAGGCCTGCATCGGGCCGCCCTGCGTGAAGCGGGCGAGCGGATCATGATCATCACCGGTTATGGCTCAACCGAGACCGCGCCCTTCGCCTCCACCACCACCTGGCCGGTGGAAGAAGCGGGTCATATCGGCCTGCCGGCCGCCGGCATCGCCTTCAAGCTGGTGCCCAGCGGCGACAAGACCGAGCTCAGGCTAAAGGGCCCGAACGTCACCCCCGGCTATTGGCGCGACGCCGAAAAGACCGCCGAGGCCTTTGACGAGGAAGGCTTCTACAAGATCGGCGACGCCGTCCGCTTCGCCGATCCCGAAGACCTCTCCAAGGGTCTGGTCTTCGACGGCCGTGTCACCGAGGACTTCAAGCTCTCGACCGGCACCTGGGTCAATTTCGCCGCCGTGCGATCGGGCGTCATCGCCGCCTGCGCACCGATGATCCGCGACGTGGTGCTGACCGGTCTCGACAAGAACTTCATTGGCGCCATGATCTTTCCCGATCTCATCGCCTGCGCCCGCCATGCCGGCCTGCC
Source organism: uncultured Devosia sp. (assembly GCA_965650545.1). Taxonomy (GTDB): domain Bacteria; phylum Pseudomonadota; class Alphaproteobacteria; order Rhizobiales; family Devosiaceae; genus Devosia. Next base: position 2,557 of record CBFGPB010000316.1, read on the forward strand.
GGCCGATGCGGAGGCCGAGGCTATCCTGGCCCATCCGGCGGTGCGTGAGAAATTCGCGCAAAGCCTCGCCGCCCTGGCCGACAAGGCCACGGGCAGTTCCAACCATGTCGCGCGCGCCCTGCTGCTGGTCGACCCGCCCGATATCGACAGGGGCGAAGTCACCGACAAGGGCTCGATCAACCAGCGCGCCGTGCGCTCGCACCGGCCTGAGCTGGCGGAAAGCCTCTATGCCGAACCGCCCGGCCCCGACATTTTCGTTCTTGCCCGGAAAGGGAGCTGATCCATGAGCAAAGGCCTCCGCCTCACCTTCGACGACGCCTTTCTGCTCGGCGGCGCCCGCACCCCCTTCGTGGACTATCGCGGCGCGCTGAGCGAGATTTCGCCCATCGACCTCGGCATCAAGGCGGCGCGGGCCGCCATTGAGAAGACGGGCGTCAAGGCGGCCGATATCGGCCACACCATTGCCGGCTCCATGGCCCAGGCCTCGTTCGACGCCTATGTCACCCCGCGCCATATCGGCCTTTATGCCGGCGCCCCCATCGAGGCGCCGGCGCATCTGGTGCAGCGCATCTGCGGCACCGGCATCGAGGTCATCACGCAAGCTGCAGACTCGGTATCGCTTGGCCGCGTCGACCTGGCGCTGGCGGCGGG
>CBFGPB010000317.1:0-3205 GCA_965650545.1 uncultured Devosia sp.
CTGGTGCTGATCGAGGTGGCCTATGGCCTCTCCTTCTCGATCCTGCTCTACCGCGCCTTCATCGCCACCATACCGCGCGAACTGGATGAAGCCGCGATCATCGACGGCGCGCGGCCGCTCGATGTCTTCTTCCGGGTCATCCTGCCGCTGCTCTGGCCGGTCACAGTCACCAATATCGTGGTGCAGTCGGTGGCCATCTTCAACGACTTCACCAACCCGCTCTACTACCTGCCGGGCAATGCCAATGCGACGGTGCAGCTGACGCTCTACAATTTCCAGAGCCAGTACAACACGTCCTACAACCTCTTGTTCACCAACATCCTGCTCATCACCATCCCGCCGCTTCTGGTCTTCCTGTTCTTCAACCGGCAGATCGTGGCTGGCATGACGGCCGGCGCCGTGAAGGGTTGAGCGATGACACTTTCCAGGGAGACCCAAATTGGCCGGTCTTGAACTCAAAAAGCTCCACAAGAGCTATGGCAGCGTCGAAGTCATCAAGGGCGTCGACCTCTCGATCGACCACGGCGAATTCGTGGTCTTCGTCGGACCCTCGGGCTGTGGAAAGTCCACCTTGCTGCGCATGATCGCCGGCCTTGAAGAGATCACCGGCGGCGACCTTGTCATCGGCGACCGTGTGGTCAACGACGTCGAGCCGCGTGACCGCGGCATCGCCATGGTGTTCCAGTCCTATGCGCTCTACCCGCATATGACGGTTTACGACAATGTCGGCTTCGGCCTCAAGCTGGCGCGGACACCCAAGGAGGAGCGCGATCGCAAGATCCGCGAAGCCGCCCGCATCCTGCAGATGGAGCACCTGCTCGACCGCAAACCCAGCCAGCTTTCGGGCGGCCAGCGCCAGCGCGTCGCCATCGGTCGGGCCATCGTGCGCCAGCCCGAAGTCTTCCTCTTCGACGAGCCGCTGTCCAATCTCGATGCGGCCCTGCGTGTCGACATGCGCATGGAAATCGCCAAGCTCCACGCCGATCTCGGCGCCACCATGATCTACGTCACCCACGACCAGGTCGAAGCCATGACCCTGGCCGACAAGATCGTCGTGCTCGATGGTGGCGTCGTGCAGCAGGTGGGGAGCCCCATCGAGCTCTACCAGCGCCCGGCAAACCTCTTCGTCGCCGGCTTCATCGGCTCGCCGAAAATGAACTTCGTCGACGTCAGCGTCGACAAGATCGCCGATGGCACCATCACCGTCAGCGGCGCCGATGTCGTCAGCGTTCCGGTCGCCCTTCCATCCGGTCCGGTCCAACCCGGCGACAGGCTTACCCTGGGCGTGCGGCCGCACGACCTTGTGGTTGCCCCGTCAGGCGCCATCGTGGGCCGGGTCATCATGGTCGAGCGGCTCGGCAACGAGACCATCGTCAATCTCGAACTGCCATCCGGCGCCTCCTGGCTGGCCGTTCTTGATGGCGACCAGGCCCTCAAGCGGGGCGAAAGCCTGGCCCTCGATGTTGATCCGGGCAAGGCTCTGCTGTTCGACCGCGACGGCAGGCTCGTGGCCGCCTAGCCAGTCCGGCGGATCATGTCGGCCGCCTTTTCGGCAATCATCACGGTCGGACTGGCCGTATTGCCCGAAACGATGGTCGGCATGATCGACGCATCGACCACGCGCAGCCCATCCAGGCCCTTGAGACGGAGGTCGGGTGCCACGACCGCCCCGTCATCGACCCCCATGCGGCAGGTCCCGACAGGGTGGAAAATGGTGGTGGCAATGTCGCCGATCCCGCGCAGCAGGTCGTCCTCGGTGCTCACCTGTGGGCCGGGGAGGATTTCCTCGGGCCGATAGCGTTGCAGCGCCTTGGCCGTCATGATCTGCCGCGCCTGCTGCACCGAACGCACCGCGATCTCCCGGTCGGCACCGGTCGAGAGGTAATTGGGCTGGATCCGCGGCTGCCGGCTGAGGTCCGTGCTCTCGATGTGGACACTGCCCCTGCTCTGCGGCCTCAGGTTGCAGACCGAGACGGTGATGGCCGGGAAGGTGTGCAGCGGCTCGCCAAGCCGGTTCGTCGACAAGGGCTGGACGTGATATTCGAGGTCCGGTGTCGCCATGGCTTTGTGAGACTTGGTGAACATGCCGAACTGGCTGGGCGCCATCGACAGCGGGCCGCTTTGCGTCAGGGCATATTGCAGGCCCATCTGCAGCTTGCCGAGCGGGCTGTGGAACAGCGTGTTGAGCGTCCGCGCACCGGTCACTTTGTAGACCATGCGGATTTGCAGGTGGTCCTGCAGGTTTTCGCCCACGCCCTCGCTCGCCAGCTTCACGTCGATCCCGTGCTGGCGCAGCACATCCGGGTGCCCGATGCCTGACAGTTCAAGCAGCTTGGGTGAGTTGATCGCGCCAGCCGCCAGCAGCACTTCGCGCCCGGCACGCGCCTCGACGCTGGCATTGCCCTGCCGGAACCGCACGCCGGCGACGCGCCCGCTCTCGATCAACAGCTGCTCGGTTTCCGCCTGCGTGATCAGCCGCAGATTGGGGCGGCGGAGGGCGGGCCGAAGAAAGCCCCTGGCCGTATTCCAGCGCCGGCCGCCCGACTGGTTGACCTCGAACAGGCCCGAGCCTTCATTGTCGCCGTCATTGAAGTCGGCACGCGGCGCGATGCCGGACTCGCTGGCCCCGCGCTGCACCGCCTCGAGGATGTCCCAGGACAGCCGCTGTCGCGCCACGCGCCACTCGCCCCCTGCCCCATGCATGGCATTGCTGCCGCCGTGGTGGTCCTCGGATTTGATGAAATAGGGCAGCACATCGTCCCAGCCCCAGCCGGCGTTCCCGGCCTGGCGCCAGCCGTCATAATCGGCCGCCTGCCCGCGCATGTAGATCATGCCATTGACCGAGGTGCAGCCGCCCAGCACCTTGCCGCGCGGATAGACCAGCGACCGGCCGTTGAGGCCTGGCTCGGGCGCCGTCTTCATCATCCAGTCCGTGCGCGGATTGCCGATGCAATAGAGATAGCCGACCGGGATGGTCACCCAGTGATAATTGTCCTTGCCGCCGGCCTCGAGCAGCAGGACGCGATTGCGTGGATCTTCGGTGAGGCGGTTGGCCAGCACGCAGCCTGCCGTTCCGGCGCCGACAATGATGTAGTCGTAGTCACCCTCAACCCGCATCCGGACGCTCCGACACGAGCTCGCGCCAGACCGGATCGCTGGTGGCATTGAGCTTCATCCATATGGCATAGCGGCGATCATAGTGCGC
>CBFGPB010000318.1:0-3183 GCA_965650545.1 uncultured Devosia sp.
TGCCGATGGCATCCGCGCCTGATCCATCGGTCATGAAGGGGATCACCACGAACTGGGTCAGCGGCCCGATCATGAAGGCGGTCAGAGGCGACGCCGATTGTTCCACCGATTGGGCAAAGCCGAAAACCCGACCCTGGCGTTCGATGGGCACGACTTTCTGCAAGGTCGTGTGCTCGGCCGCTTCCGCATAAGGCCCAAGGAACATCCACACGAAGCACCCCGCGACCAGGAGCCAGTAGGAAGATTGGAGGGTGAAAACGCAGCACACCGACCAGGTGATGACATTGACCATCATAAGTGTCCGCAAGGGGTTCTTGCCCAGCCCGGTCTTCGAAATGACAATGCCGCTGATGATGAAGGCCATCGAGAGGACACCAAAGGTCAGGCCCCAGATCTCCACCGGCACCAGCGACAAGCCATAGGCGTCGAGCAGCGCCATGAAGATGCCACCCAGGAAATTGTTGAAGCAGGCAAAGAAGATCAGCGCGAAGAGCCCCGGCACGGCCCCGATCACCCGGATCGTCCCGGCAATATCGACCCGTTTGGGTTCAGCGGGCGCGTCGGCCATCGGCTCTACACGACCCTCGTCCACGTGAACGAAGACCATGTGCACAAGCACCAACACAGTTGCTACCAGGGCAAAGACCATCACGCCCAGCATCCCCGTATAGGCGACCATGAACCCGGAGATGACCGATGTGGTGAGAAAGCCGATGCCCGAAACCATGCCCACAAGACCATTGGCCTTGTCACGACGGTCCTCGGGAATGAGAATAGTCACCAGCGTTGGCAGGGCGATCGAGCGGATATTGCCCACGATCACCCCCAACATCACGACCAGGATAAAAGCCCAGAGATAGGGGCCATAGGGATTGGTGAAAGCCCCCTCCGGCTCGATGAGCACCATGACAACCCCGATCAGGTAGAGCAGGCCCGAAACCACGCTCGATCCGATCATGGCCAGCTTCTTGGGATTGTGGTCGACAATGGCGCCGAACCAGATGCCGAAGGCAGCCGTAAAGACCAGATAGATACCGGCAATCATACCTGTGGCAAACACAGACTGAGTCTCGAGAAAGACCCAGAATGTGACCGCGAACCAGACCGTGAAATTGGTGACGTTGGCGACTAGATTGTTGGCAAGGATCAGATGAAACGGCGTCATTTCGAAGTATCCACTTCTTCAAACCGGCAGAGAGAGTAGGCTCATCAAGCGGGGTGCTCAAATGATTTTGGCCTCACGCGCTGTCACCTTCTGTCAGCGGCGCGCCGGCGTCTGCGCGAGCTCCCGTACATCCCTTTTGCTGATGCGCTTCTCCCCATGTCGACGTTTGGCGAGGTCGACTTTCGACACGCAACTCCGCCGCCATCGCACGGGCTTCATGCACTTGCGCAGTCAGATGTTTACCCAGCGTCAACCATACGCGCGCAGGCTCTTCGGGCTGCCAATGAAGGAGTGCCGCTATGCACGAGGATATCCAGAAGCGCGCCTATGCCCTGTGGGAGGCCGATGGCCGCCCCGAAGGACAGGACCAGAACTACTGGTTCAGGGCAATGAGCGAGATTGCTGCAGAGGCTGCCAAGGCTATCAAGCCGCCGCGCAAGCGCACGCCGCGTGTCAAGAAAGCCGCTTGACGCGGCCCGCGATGCCGGTTGCGCCTACCACATGCGCGGCCAGTAGAGATCGTTGCTGAAATCACCGGGAATGGGTGAAAGCCGCGCCAGTGCAGCGGCGGCGAGGTCAATCTGCCGGCACAGTTGCACGATATGCTCGGGCACCGGGCGATCTGTCACATATTGGCGCAATTGCCATTCATCGAGATGCAACAGGGCCTTGCGCCGGCGCGCCTCTTGCTCGACGGCTTCACTGTCAACTACCGGGCCAGAGCCGCTGCGCTGTCCGCCCGGCTCGCTCCACTCGCGCGTGTCGTTGATGACGGCAAATCGCATTTCTTGCGTTTCCAATGGCTTGCAGCGTTCTGCCGAAACCTGACATCAATCTGTCACACCACTGGTTACGGAACTGAAAATGGACCTTGGCCGCCTTGTGGGTCATGATAGGCTTGATCCATGTCCATCCTCTACCTCATGGCTGCACCAGCCGAGTATGGTCCGTGTCTGCGGGCCCGTATCCAACCCGTGATGATCGGCGTGGGGCCTGTAGAAGCCGCCGTCAATACGACGCGGGCGCTTGCCGAAAGGCAGCGCCAGCTGCCGCGACTTGTGGTGTCCTTGGGCTCGGCCGGTTCACGTTCGCTCGAACAATGCGGGGTCTATCAGGCCGTATCGGTAAGCTATAGGGACATGGATGCCTCACCACTGGGCTTTTCACGTGGCGTAACGCCCTTTCTCGACCTCCCCGCGACCCTGCCGCTCGAGCCGCTCGTGCCCGGGCTGACACCGGCCAGTCTGTCCACGGGCGCAGACATCGTCTCCGGTTCGGCCTACGATGCCATCCCCGAAGATATGGTCGATATGGAAACCTTCGCGGTCCTGCGAGCCTGTCAGGCCTTTGAACTGCCATTGTTGGCCCTGCGCGGCATTTCCGACGGCAAGGCAGAGCTCAGCCAGATGGCCGACTGGACACAATACCTGCACATCATCGACGAGAAATTGGCCGCCGCTGTCGACCGCATCGAGGCCCACTACGCGCTGGCGGCATGAAGCTACTTCCGACCCTGCTTTTTGTCGCGGCGCGAGCGCTGCCAGCGGGTCCACATCCGGCCGCCGCGCAACACCGCCGTGTTGACGGGCCCCTGCAGGAAGATCAGGTCCAGCGCCAGAAGCAGCAGGCCCAGTGGCAGCATCCAGATGCCCAGCACGGGTAGAAAACTGAAGATGCCGCCCAGAACCAGCAGGATGCCGAGGGGGATGCGCACCCATCGTGCTTCCGGCCGCCGCACGCGCGCCAGCCAACCGGCAGCAAGGCCGGGAACGCTCCGTTCGAGCCTGTCGAAAAGCCGGTTGAGGCGATCGGCGCTCTTGCTCATTCACATCCCTCCATCTCGACTAAGATGGCAATCGCTTGAGGCAGATCAAGGGCGCGGAACTCCATGGCCGACAATTCGTTGACCAGCAAAGATGGAGATACCCATGTCACTCGACGGCTTGCTCACCCAGCTTGGCCTGCAGCGCCCTCAACCCAATAGCCTGGAAGCGCAACTGGACGCTATGCGGCGCGAC
>CBFGPB010000319.1:0-3171 GCA_965650545.1 uncultured Devosia sp.
CGGTCAATGCCGACTTCCCCCAGCGGCATGCCCTCGATGAGCGTCAGGCCCATTCCCCTGCCGTGCGCCCAATGCATCATTGGCTCGATTTCGTCGTCATTGACGCCGCGCATCGCCACCATGTTGATCTTGATGGCGAGGCCGGCCTGCTGCGCCGCATCGATGCCTGCCAGCACGTCCTCGATCCGGCCACGGCGCGTGATCTGGCGGAAACGCTCGGCATCCAGCGTGTCGAGGGACACATTGATCCGTCGCACGCCGGCCGCGAACAGGCCTTCGGCATGCTTTGCCAGCTGGCTGCCATTGGTGGTGATGGTCAGTTCGTCGAGGCCCGAGCCGATCCGGCCGCCGAGGCTGCGCACCAGCGACATGATATCGCGCCGCACCAGGGGCTCGCCGCCGGTGAGGCGGATCTTGGTAGTGCCACGGGCGATGAAGGCGCCGGCAATGGCCTCGACCTCTTCAAAGCTCAGCACATCCTTCTTGGGCAGGAAGGTCATGTCCTCCGCCATGCAATAGACGCAGCGGAAGTCGCAGCGGTCCGTCACGGAAATGCGCAGATAGCAAATCCGCCGGCCAAAGCCGTCGATCAGGGGGCGCTGCAGAGTGGGCGAAGCAGTCATGGGCACAGTCTAGCCACGATAGGGACCGGCGCAAAGCGCCCGTAAAGCAAAGGGCCGCCAAATCGGCGGCCCTTCATCGAATTCTTTGTCGCCCGATCAGTGGTTGACGATGATCTTGGCGCCGACCTGCACGCGATCATAAAGATCGGTCACGTCTTCGTTGGTGAGGCGAATGCAGCCCGAGGAAACGGCCTGGCCGATGGACCAGGGTTCGGACGTGCCATGGACGCGATAGAGGGTCGAGCCGATATAGAGGGCGCGGGCGCCAAGCGGATTGTTCGGGCCACCCGGCATGTAGGCCGGCAGGTCCGGGACGCGCTTGCGCATGGCCGGGGGAGGGGTCCAGCCGGGCCATTCCGCCTTGCGGGTAATCCGGTGCGTACCAGACCAGGTAAAGCCATCGCGGCCCACGCCGATGCCATACTTCATCGCCTTGCCGCCTTCGAGGACCAGGTAGAGACGGCGCTCGCCGGTCTCGATGATGATGGTGCCCGGCTTCTGGGTGGTTTCGTAGTCGACGATCTGCTTCTTGATCGGACTGCCGCCACGATTGGTCGCACTGGCCGAGCGCTCTTCAAACTGGTTGGTGTCAGGATTGTACCAAAGCGCGGCACTGGCCGGCGCGACTACACTTGCTGCCAGCAGGATCGACATGGCGATCGCTAATGCAGTCTTGATGATGCTCATTCTTCCACTTGGCCTCTGAATGTGCTGGCACGACTCGTGCCCGCGACGACTTGCGCTGTTTACTTTGATTGCGGAGTTCCCGGAAGAGTCGTGCCACTTTTCCGCCGCATCTGCGATATCATCGCCACATTGTGTTGCCAGCCGGTTACACTCCGGCTTCACCAAACTGTGATCGCCGGCCTTAAGTCGACTTGACAGCCGAGGTTGGGGCCTGCCACACCCCGCGAAATTGCAACAGGAGTGGCGCCATGAGCGAGGCCCTCAAGCGCGAAGCCGCGGCGCGCGCCGTCGCCGAAATCGCATCGGGCATGAAGGTTGGCCTCGGCACCGGCTCGACGGCCCGGCACTTTGTCGAACTCCTGGGCGAGCGGGTGGCGGCTGGCCTCGACATCGTTGGCGTGCCGACGTCCGAAGCCACTGCCGCACAAGCCCGGCAATGCGGCATTCCGCTCTCCGACCTTGATACCCTCGACAAGCTCGACGTCACCGTCGATGGCGCGGACGAGATCGACGCTGCGCTCAACCTCATCAAGGGCGGCGGCGGCGCTCTCCTGCGCGAGAAGATCGTCGCAGCGTCTTCCGACGCCATGATCGTCATCGCCGACGGCTCAAAAGTGGTCGAAACCCTCGGCCGCTTCCCGCTCCCCATTGAAGTCAATCGCTTTGGGCTGGGCGCGACGCGCCGGGCTGTCGCCGACATCATGGCGCGACATGAGGCCGAGGGCGCATTGAAACTGCGCGAGACGCCGGCCGGCGAGCCATTCCAGACCGATGGTGGACATCTCATCCTCGATGCTTTTTTTGGCCGCATTTCGCGGCCAGAAGCGCTCTCGATCGAGCTTTTGAACATTCCGGGCGTGGTTCAGCACGGATTGTTCCTCAATATGTGCCGCAAGGCTTATATCGCGACGCCGAATGGCGTAGAAACACTTCAAAAGGTCGAGTGACCAGGGTGGAACGGGACAAGATGGCTTTCTGGAATATTCGCAATCTCGCGCGCAGCCTCGGCTTTGCGGCGCTGGTCGTCACTGCTGTCGCCGGCCCCGTGGCCGCACAGGAAGTGGCGCCCGAACAGTTGGCAATGGCCCGCAAGTATATCGACCTGACCGATCGCGGTGGCGTGTTCGAAACCACCGTTGTGGAAATCGGCATCGATACGATGCGCCAGATCGTGACCCAGAACCCGGAAATCCAGGACCAGACCGACACCGCCATCGGTGAAGTCATCAAGGAATATAACGGCCGCAAGGGTGAACTGCTCGACCAGTTCGCGCGCGTCTATGCCATTTATTTCACTCTCGAAGAGCTGACCGAAATCGTCGCCTTCTACGAGTCGCCGACCGGCCAGAAGCTGGCCCAGGCCAATTCCGAGCTCAACGGCGATATCCGCCGCGTGCTGCAGGTCTATACCAACAATCTGCGCACCGAGTTCTTCGCCAAGGTGCGCGCCGAACTGCGCGAGCAGGGCATCGAACTCTGATCGCCCCGCCACGCTGCGACATTGACCCCGCCTTGTGCGGGGTCTTTTTTTGTGCGAAGCGAAGCATATCTATCTATCGGTAATTGACGATGAATAGGCCGGGCCGGCGGGTCGTGGCCGGGGGACTGAGATGGAATTCGACTACGACCTGATCGTGATTGGCGCTGGCTCGGGCGGCGTGCGGGCCGCGCGCATGGCGGCAACCTATGGCGCCAAGGTCGCCATCATCGAAGAATTCCGCGTTGGCGGCACTTGCGTCATTCGGGGATGCGTCCCCAAGAAGCTCTACGTCTATGCCGCCCGTTTCCGCGACCAGTTCGACGTGGCCGAAAGCTTCGGCTGGCAGGTCGATGCCAGCTTCGACTGGCCGACCCTGGTGGC
>CBFGPB010000320.1:0-3168 GCA_965650545.1 uncultured Devosia sp.
CCGCGATCTTGGCCAGTTCATGAGCTTTCTCGCCGACCATATGGGCGGGCCAGTTTCGCTGCAAAGCCTCAGGGACCTGCGCGGCGCCGATATCCGCGCCTTCATGGCCCAGCGCCGCAGTGAAAGCCTCGGCTCGCGCTCGCTGGCGCGGGTCCTCTCCTCGCTCAAGAGCTTCTTCGGCTATCTCGAGCGCGAAGGGACCCTGGCCACCGAGGCCCTCAATGTTATTCGGACCCCCAAGATTGGCCGTTCCCTGCCCAAGGCACTGACGGTGGTCGAAGCCAAGGCCGCCATCGCCGCCACCGAGGAAATGGAAGACCGGCCCTGGGTCGCGGCGCGCGACATGGCGGTCATCTCGCTCTGCTATGGCGCCGGCCTGCGCATCTCGGAGGCCCTGGCGCTGACCAAGGCCGACCTCGAGACCGATACGCTGCGCGTCACCGGCAAGGGGGGCAAGGTGCGCATGGTGCCGTTGATCGCCCCGGTGCGGCAAAGCATCGACACCTATCTTGCCCTGGCGCCCTTCAAGCTCTGGCCCGGTGACAAGCTGTTTCGCGGCGTCCGTGGTGGCGTGCTCTCGCCCCGCCTCATCCAGTTGCGCATGCAGCAATTGCGCTCCGCCCTTGGCCTGCCGCCTTCGGCGACCCCGCATGCCCTGCGGCATTCCTTTGCCACCCACCTCTTGGGCAAGGGTGGCGACCTGCGGGCCATCCAGGAACTTTTGGGCCATGCCAGCCTCTCGACCACGCAGATCTACACCCAGGTCGATACTGAGCGCCTGATGGAAAGCTATGCCAAGGCGCATCCGCGCGGCTGAGCGGGCTTACTGGACGGAAATGAGCCTTCCCGGCTTTGAACGGCTGACCCGGGAGCCTAATGCTGGGTTGATCACACCTCGCTCAAAGCCGCATCCATGACCACCGCGCCCGGCCAGACCTCACAGCCTGCAATCGACACCTTGGGCTATATGCTGGCCCTTGGCGGCGCCACGCTGTTTTCGACCAAGGGCATCTTCATCAAGCTCGCCTTCGCCGAAGGCGTTTCCACCGAAGCGACCCTGGCCCTGCGGATGATGGTGGCGCTGCCGGTCTATCTCGTCATCCTGATCTCGCTGCTGAGCCGCAACAGCCAGTTGCGTGCCTTGCTGACACCAGGTCGCCTGCTCGCGGCCATGGCAGTTGGCGCACTGGGTTATTATCTCTCGAGCTATCTCGACTTTGCCGGTCTCGCCTTCGTCTCGGCCCAGTATGAGCGGCTGGTGCTCTTCACCTATCCGTTCTTCGTGCTGCTCTTCGGGGTCTGGTTCTTTGGCGACCGCATGAACTGGGCGCTGATCCCGGCCATGCTGCTGAGCTATGGCGGCCTCATGGTCATCTTCGCCTGGAACCTCAGCGTACGGCCCGATGGCCTCCTGCTGGGCACCTTGCTCGTGCTCGCCTCGGCCCTCACCTTCGCCCTCTACCAGCACCTGGCCAAGCGGCAGATGCTGGTTCTGGGCTCGGCGCTCTTTACCTGCATCGGCATGTCTACGGCCGCGATACTGGCCGTGGTCCAGAGCCTCGTGGTCGATGGTCCCGCCACCTATGCCGGGTTCACGCCCTATGTGTGGTTCCTCGGGCTGATGCTGGGCGTCTTCGGCACGGTCCTGCCCTCCTTCCTGCTCAATGGCGCCATCAGCCGGATCGGCCCGCGCGCCACCTCCTCGACCGCCTCATTCGGCCCCATCATCACCATCTTGCTGGCGGTTCTTGTCCTGGGCGAGGAATTCACCCTGTTCCATGCCCTGGGCACCGCCATGGTGCTCTTCGGGTCGTGGCTGTTCGCGCGGCTCGAAACACGCCGGCGCGCGCAACTCGATTAGCTTTCCCACTTCTGGCCGCCATAAAGCCGCTATAAGGTAGTGGCCATGTGGGGCGGCATTGGTGTTGAGGGAGAACAAGACATGCACTCATTAAGCAGGCGCCTGAGCGCGTTCGGCGCGGCCTTGATCCTGGCGGCAGGCCTGTCCGCGCCGGGCCTGGCGCAAACCGGCGACGTGGACTTCGGCGACGATACCTCCGAATGGGCCAATGACGGGGAATGCGACGATCCCCGCTTTGCCGGTACCGGCATGGCCGCCGAACTCGAGGATGCCGATATCGGCAAGGATGCCACCGACTGCCGCACCCTGTTCGAAGCCGGTTCGATCAGCCTGGCCGAGGGCCAGGAGATCGCCGGCGATCCGCCGGTCGGCCAGACCAGCGACATCGACTTCGGCGATGACAGTTCCAACTGGGCCAATGATGGCGAATGCGACGACCCGCGCTTTGCCGGCACCGGCATGGCTTCCGAACTGGAAGATGCCGACATTGGCCGCGACGCCACCGATTGCCGCACGGCCTTCGAGGCCGGCACCATCTCGCTGGTGGGCGACAGCGACCCCACGATGATGGGCGATATCGACTTCGGCGACGACACGTCCGAATGGGCCAATGACCAGGAATGCGACGATCCGCGCTTTACCGGCTCGGGCATGGCCAGCGAACCGACCGAAGCCGACATGATGCATGACGCCTCCGATTGCCGTCAGGCCTATGAGGACGGGACCATCACCCTGGCCGGGGACACGCCCGACCAGCCCAGCCAGACCCCCGTCGCCGCCTCGGTGATGGAGGCGCTCGCCAACCGCATCGACTTCGGCGATGACAGCGGTACCTGGCCCAATGACGGGGAATGCGACGATCCGGACTTTGTCGGCTCGGGCGTGGTTTCCGATCCTTCGGACAGCGAACGCATGAAGGACGCCAGCGACTGCCGCGCGGCCTTCCTCGCCGGCAATGCCTCGCTGAAATCGGCCAACGAACTGGGCGGCGTCTTCGACTACGGTTCGGATACGTCCGAATGGGCCAATGACGGCCAGTGCGACGACTGGCGCTTCACTGGAGATGGCATGGCCAAGAAGCTTTCGAGCGTGGACGTCATGAGCGATGCCAGCGATTGCCAGGCTCTGGAGGCGAGCGGCGCCATCTCGATCAAGCCGGTCTTCACCCCGGACTATATCCTGGGCGCGCCCTACGATTCCTCGGGCATCGAATTCGGCGACAATTCCTCGTCCTATGCCAATGACGACGTCTGCGACGATCCGCGCTTCGAAGGCCCCGGCGTGGCCGGCACCCTGCTCGACAGCGA
>CBFGPB010000321.1:0-3163 GCA_965650545.1 uncultured Devosia sp.
GACGCCAGCGGCCTCGCCTCGGGCACGGGTGCCCTGACCACCGCGGGCTGGCGGCGGAGCTTGTCGATGAGGGCCGGATAGGGCATGGCGCGGCCGAAGAGCCAGCCCTGGGCATATTGCACGCCCAGGCGCCTCAGCATGTCCATCTGTTCCCGTGTCTCGACCCCCTCGGCAATCATCTTGAGATTGAGCGAGCGGGCCATGTCGATGATGTGCTCGACCACGCTGCTGGTGGCCGCGCCCGTGCCCAGCGTGTCGATGAAGGACTTGTCGATCTTGAGATAGTCGAGCTCCAGCGCCTGGAGGGTGGAAAGGCTCGAATAGCCGGTGCCGAAATCGTCCACCGCCACGGCAATGCCGCTCAGCCGCAGGCGGCGGATGATCGGGCCGGCGCGCTCGGGATCGGTGAATCCGCGTTCGGTCGCCTCGACCAGCAGGTTGCCGCTGCGCGCCCCGGTCGCCTCGGTGAGATGGTCGATGAGCACGATGGTTTCGCTGTCGGCCAGGTCTTCTGCCGAGAGGTTGATGCCCAGGTGAAAATCCGGAAACTCCCGGAACAGGCCGGCGGCGTCGAGGCAGGCAAGGCCCACGACGCGCCTCGAAATCTGCTTGATGAGGCCGGCTTCCTCGGCGGAGGGAATGAAGAGGTCCGGACGCACCAGTTCCTTGCCGCGACGCCAGCGCAGCAGGGCTTCGGCGCCCACCCAGCGGCCGGTGGCCAGCTCGACGATGGGCTGGTATTCGAGGAAAAACTCGTTGCGCTTGAGGCCGGAGCGGATCTGGCTGGGCATGGAGCGCTGGTTCGACGCGATCCGCAACAGCGCCAGCGCCAGGAGGCCCCCGGCCAAGAGCCCAAGCGGCAGGGTAATGAAGCCGATATAGCGGATGCGCTCGTGCAGATAGGCAATCGGCACGGCGACGACAGCACCGATCAGGAAACGCGGCGAGGGCGCCACGACCACGAGATAACCATCGCGGATGAACTGCGTCACCTCGCCCTGCCGGGCGCCGGCGATCCAGTCGGGGCGGATGGTACCGCGCTGGGTCAGGATCTGTCCCTCGGCCTGCGAATAGGTCGCCAGCATGACGTCGGGCTGGTCGAGCGCCGTATCGATCGGCAGGTCCTTGTGGATGATGGCGGCATAGCCATTGGCTTCGACCACGAGGAAACTGGTATCGGGCGCGAAGGGAAAGCGGACATCGGTGCGGATGGTGACGCCCGTCGGTTGCGTGATGTCCACCGGCCCGAGCGCCATGTCGGCGCCGGCCAGCCCGAGCGAGGAACAGGCGAGCTCGCCATCCACCACGCGGCCCATGGCCTGGATATAGCGCGACGACAGGTCGATATTGCGCATGGCCGCAACCACGTCATCGCTGCAGTCGCGGGCGACGCCCAGCGCGGCAATGCCGTTGATGCCCTCGAGGATTTGCAGGCTGGTCGCCTCCGAGCGCCGCAGCACATCCTGGGCATAGCCGGTGGCGCGGGCAAACTCGGCCTTGGTCGCTTCCTGGCTGGACACGAAAAAGGCAAGCGCAACCGGGATCAGGACAGCCGCGATGGCGGCCCCGACCAGAACGACGATCCCAACTGCACCCTGGCGTGACGGCACGACTGTTTTCGGCTCCTTCGTCCGCGCCATCCTTGCCCAAACAAGTTGACAATCTGCTAGGGCGACGCCGATGGCTCATGGGTGCGGGGCGGATGCACCAGGGTCACCAGCACGACCGAAATCATCATCAGCAGATACCAGGACCCCAGCTTGCTCCAACTCACCATGGCCCAGCCATCGGCCTGGTCGGGATAGATCCAGGCGCGCGACCAGGTGCCGATATTCTCGGCGATCCAGATGAACAGCGCCACCAGCAGAAAGGCCAGTAGCATGGGCATGCGGTGGCGGAAGCGGAAGACGCGGTAGTGCATCCAGCTCCGGGCGTAGAGAAGGGCGATCGCCGCGAACAGCAGCCAGCGGAAATCGAAAATATAATGGTGGCTGAAGAAGTTGACATAGATGGCGACGGCGACGACGGCCGTCATCCACACCGGCGGATAGCGGGTGAAGGTGATGTCGAAGATGCGCTGGATACGGGCCATGTAGCTGCCCACGCAGGCATACATGAAGCCCGAGAACAGCGGCACGCCGGCGATGCGGATCAGCGCTTCCTCGGGGTAGATCCATGAGCCCACCGCCGTCTTGAAGATCTCCATGCCGGTGCCGACGAGGTGGAAGATGAGGATGACGCGCGCCTCCTCGAGGGTTTCGAGGCGGAAGAGGATCATGCCGAGCTGGATGCCGAGCGCGGCCAGGAACCAGAAATCATAGCGATGGAGCCCGATTTCGGGCCACCAGAGGCGGGTGAGGAGGATCATGCCCAGCATCAGCCCGCCGAAGAGACACGCCCAGGCCTGCTTGAGCCCGAAGACCAGGAATTCGACCAGCCCGTCGGCGATCCGGCCGCGCGGCATGCGCGCCAATATGCCATGCGCCGCCTGGTCGATCGCCGCTTCCACACTCGTGAACCGATTGGCCATGCCCCGCCCTTGCCCGAACCACAAGGTCTGGTTATGCCCTTCTTAGGCCTTTGCGCCCAGAATGCTCATCAGCTTTTTGCCCCGAAAAGCCAGCAGGGAATGGGCGCCAAACCATGGCGCGCCCGCCAAACCGGAGTCCGACTTGTCCAAACGCCGTCATCCGACATCCATGCGCACCTCGGGCGAGGACATTGCCGTTTCGCGCAAGGCCCCCGATACGCCGCAGACGCGCAGTGCCGCCTATCGCCTGGCCTTCGCCGACGACGAGTTCATGACCTCGGAAGATACGCGTGGCATCCGCTTCCAGCTTGAATATTTGAAGCCCGAATTCCGCCTGCGCGAGCATGGCATCAATTCCACCGTGGTGCTGTTCGGCGGTGCGCGCATTCCCGAGCCGGGCAAGCCGGCCTGGGCCGCCAAGAACGAGACGCAGCGCCGCAACCTCGAGGCCGCGTCGCGCTATTACGACGAGGCGCGCACCTTCGCGCAGCTGGCCTCGCAGACCTCGGCCTCGCTCGACCACAAGGAATTCGTGGTGACCACCGGCGGCGGGCCGGGGGTGATGGAGGCCGGCAATCGCGGCGCCGCCGACATGGGCGCGCCCTCGATCGGCCTCAACATCGTGCTGCCGCA
>CBFGPB010000322.1:0-3155 GCA_965650545.1 uncultured Devosia sp.
CCGCTCAGCTCGGCGATGGCGCGGGCGATGGAAATGCCCAGCCCCGGCCCGACGCCGTCCCGGGTGAAGGTCGCGTCCCCCAAGGCAAAGGGCTGGCTGAGGCTGGCGAGGCGCTCTTCGCTCATGCCGATGCCGGTATCGCTGATCTCGATGACGACGCCGTCGTCAGCCGCAAAGCCGGCCAGGGTTATCCGTCCACCGGCCTGGGTGAAGCGCATTGCATTGTCCATGATATTGCCGGCCATGCGGATGAACGCGAGCCGGTCGCCGCGCAGCACCGCCCCTGTCTGGGGGCCAATTTCGAGGGTGATCCCAGCGCGCAGGGCTTGTCCCCGGAAGCGCTGGGCAACCACGCTCAGCACTTCGTCGAGCAGGACCGGATCCTGCCGGAGCGGCTTGTTGCCGTTTTCAAGCTCGGCAAGATCGAGAATGGTCGCGAAGGAATTCAGCAGGTGTTGGCCGGATGCCTTGATGGTCGCCACATAGTCGGCATAGCGCTCGTCCCCGAGCGGCCCATAGGTCTGGTGCTGCATCAGTTCGGCAAAGCCGATGATGTGGTTGAGGGGCGTGCGGATGTCGTGGCTGAGATGGGCAAGGAAATTGGTCTTGGCCCGGCTGGCTGCTTCGGCCTTGAGCTTTTCCTCGTGATAGCGTCGCGCCAGCATGCGTTGCTCGTCGCGGATGGCATGCAGCAGCGCGTCCGTGCGCTTGGTCTCGGTGATGTCGGAAACCAGCGTCATGAAGGCGCCGTCACCCAGCGGCCGCTCGTCGATCTGCAGGCAGGTGCCGTCTTGGCAATGCAGTTCCAGCTGGCGCAACTGGCTGTCCTCGCGCACCAGCTTCATATAGCCGCCGGCAATCAGCCGGCTGACCGCCTGGTGATAGGTGAGGCTGGTGTCTTCAATATCGAGGCGTCGGCGATACTGGTCGTTGCAGACGATGAGTTCCCCCTTGCTTGTCCAGCAGGCGAGGCCCATCGGTATGGCGGCCGCGAGCTGGCTGTAGCTGTCGCGCTGCGTGGGGTCGGGCATGTCGCCCTTGCGCCGGCGCGTTGAGGCAAGGGTCAGCAGACCTGCCAGCCCGAAAGCCGCTGCCCCGCGTCCGGCTATGCCGGCCAGGGCCTGGCTGGGTTCGGCGGCAAGTGAGAGATTGCCGTGGGTCCCGGCGGCGACGCTCAGCGAGAGGGGTGAACCGGTGTCGCTGCCGGCCAGGCTTGCCCGGACGACGCCACCAAACAGGATTTCGGAGGCGTCCATGGCGCGCTGGGCGTCTTCCGGCGAGCGGCCCGCGAGCTCCGTGGCCAGATATTCTCCAATGATTGCAAGATCTTGGCGCAGGTTTGCAAAGGTGTGCGCGATGTCGTAGGCGACGAAGAGGCTGGCGGCCAGGAAGGCGGTGGCCGCGACGGCAGCCGTGGTGCGCGAGAAACGCAAGGCGAGAGCGGAAGGAGAGCGGGTCCCGCGACGCTTTCTGTCATTCCTTGTGCCGGCGCGGAATCCGAGTGCGCCGGCGCCGGATGCATCCGACGACCGCATGAAATTCTCCATTCCTAAAAGGGGTTTAGACCCAAACCAACCTTGCCCTTAACAAGGTATGAATCAGGTCGCGGGTGATTGTCCAGAGCCCTTTCGGGCGCCCAATCAGGTCAAAATGGAAAAAGCGGAGTCGGCTGAATCACTTAGCGGTGAAGAAAAATTCTTCCAAAAATCCGGCCTTCAAATCCGGGGCGCGTGGGGCCGATTTGTTAGCAGACTGTTAGCATCTGGAGGGACCTAAAGGGGTGGACGGAGGCCGTTTTGCCAGCCCCCGTCAAACCGTCCCTCAGCCCGCGAGGATGCGGTCGAGGATTTCGCCCACATTGCGGCTGAGCTTGTGTTGCTCCTTGAGGGCCTTGAGGGCCTCAAGACCGGCGGTACGGCGCGAGGCTTCGAGCGTGGGCAGGATGCGGAAGCCGGTCAGGATGCGCGAGGCGACCTGCGGGTTGACCTTGTCGATCTCGGCCACGGCCTCCGTGATGAAGCGGAAGCCCATGCCGTCGGGGCGGGTGAACTGAACCGGGTTGGTCATGGCGAAGCTGCCGAGCAGCGAACGCAGTCGGTTCGGATTGGTCCGCGGGAAATCCGGTGCGGCGAGGGTGGCGCGCATCCGTTCGATGACGCCGTCGTCCGAAGCCTGCGCCGAGGCCGTGAGCCACTTGTCGAAGACCAGCGGGTCGCCGGCAAAGCGGGTGCGGAAATCGCCGAGCAGGGCAGGGGCGCCCTCGGTCCAGTTGCGCGCCGCAATGGCCATGGCCGCATAGCGGTCGGTCATGTTGGTCGCATTGTTGTACTGGCGCGTCGTCAGGTCCGCCCCACGCTCGGAGCCCCTGGCCAGGAGGCTGAGAAGGCCGTTCCGCAACGATCTCCGGCCAGCCTGTTCGGCATCGGGGCTGTAGGGCGCGGTGACTTCAAGGCTTGCATAGAGCGCTTCGAGCTTGCCGGCGACCGGGCCGACCAGAGCGCGGATGAGAGCGGCACGCGCTGCGGCCACGGCGTCGGGATTGACGTCCTTGCCGATGTGACGGCCCACGACGGTGTCGGCCGGGATGTCGATGGCTTGCGCCTTGAAGGCATCGTCGAGCTCGGGGTTGTCGAGCGTGTCGATCAGCGCCTGGCGGAGAGCGTCGACCTCGGCGTCCAACCACCGCTTGCCCTGCGCCGCATTGGCAATCAGCGCCGTCGATGCGGTCTGCAGGGCATCCCAGCGGTTGAACGGGTCGCTGTCGTGGCGTGCCAGGAACAGCAATTCCTCCTGGCCCAGATTGGAGGTCACCTTGACCGGGGCCGAGAAGCCGCGGAACAGAGACGGCACCGGCTTGTTCGCTACGCCGCTGAAGGTCAGCGTGACGCTGTCGGTGTCGAGCAGGATCAGGTCGCCATCCACCGTCCCGCCCGAGACGCCGTTCCAGCCCATCGGGCTGCCATTGGGCCCGATGAGGCCGAAGCGTACCGGGATCAGCAGCGGCTTCTTGGTGGGTTCGCCGGGGGTCGGATCGACCTTCTGGCTGAGGGTCAGGGTGTAGGTCTGGCTGGCGGCGTCATAGCTGTCGGACACGGTGATCTGCGGCGTGCCGGCCTGCAGGTACCAGGTGGCGAACTGGCTGAGGTCGCGGCCCG
>CBFGPB010000323.1:0-3146 GCA_965650545.1 uncultured Devosia sp.
GCGGTGGTCAGATCGGGATGTTCGGCCTGGACATATTCGGGAATGAACCAGCCTTCCACCGTGCCGTCGGTAATGGCATCGGAGAGCTGCACCACCGTGCCCTCCTCGATCGCCGCGGCCCAGGCATCCTCGATGGCGCTGGTCCAGAGTTCTGGCGCAATGGCCGGGGTGCCGCGGGTCATCATGGAGGATGATGTGGGAACGGTATCGCCGGCAACGATCTCGACATCGCAGCCATACCCCTCTTCGAGGATCGTCGCATGGATATGCGCCAGGGCTGCAGCGGAGGGCCAGGTCATCTCGGCAATGTCGATGGTGCGGTCCGTACCGCACTGGGTGGCATCAGCATCCTGGGCAAGGACGGGAAGGCTGGCCGCCGACAAAAAGGCGACAGCGATCGCGGCGGCAATGCCACCGGATTTCAAAATCATCAGGTCTGCTCCTGCAGTTATGGGATGAGGCGGACCATAAAGATGGCAGAAATGTGTGTCAAATACAGCAATATTTGTGCAATATCAGACGTCGCTCCGGCTCAAAACTTGGAGCAGGAGACTGATAATTTGCTGATCGAACTGAAAACATGGGACTTCTTGATTGATCAAGAAGCCGATGACCTCAAAATTGACTATTCACAAGTTGAAAAAATCTCAGAAAAATTCTGATCCGGCCGCCTATGGCGTCGCCCCAACCCAGGCCTGCCACAGGTCTGCGCGCGCCGCCACGAAACGGTCGGCGACGGTCTCGGCAGTCGCGCCGGGCTCGTTGAGCTGGGCCAGCATCTGGTCCATTTCAGCAAGCGGCAGGCTGGCGCGCTGGAAATAGCCCGCGATCAGCGGCGTCTCGGTGAAGACGGTTTCGGCCAGGGCAATGACCACCGTGTCAGGCGCGAAGGCCGAGGGCTTCGGATCGGAACAGACCCTGTCGGCGAGGCACTTGGTTGCCTCCTCGTCATAGCTTCCCATGTCCACCGCAACGAAATCGAGCTGGTCCAGGATGGCATTGGGCCGCCAATAGTAGAACAGGAAGGGCTCGCGCCGGTTGACCGCCTCGGCGATCAGCCGATCCATCTCCAGCCGGTTGCCCGGCTCGACGATCTCGACAAGGTCGGCGAGACCATGGGCGGCGATGAGGTTGCGGTTGATCACCGAACAGGCCCAGTCGAGCGGGCAGGAAATGAAGCGCAGGCGCCCCTCGATCTGCAGTTGCGGCAGGGCCGCCGCCAGGTCCGCGGCCGCCGGTGGCGCGCTGAAGCTTGAGGCCAGGGCCGTGGGCATGTACCAGCCTTCGAACTGGCTCTCCGCATAGCTGGGGGCGGCACTGCGCACCTGCTGGCCTTCCATGGCCCCGTTCCAGAGATCGGCAATGCGATTGATCCACATTTCCGGTGCCACCTGCGGCTGGCCGGTCGAGCCCATGGAAGAGGCCGTGGCGGCCAGATCACCTGGGACGACACGCACCTCGCAGCCAAACTCGGCCGTGAGCAGGCGCGCATGGATTTCCGCCAGGATCGCGGCCGACGGCCAGCTCATGCGGGCAATGGAAACCGGCTCGGTGCCGCAGGGCGGCGGCGGTGCGACCGGCGCCGCTTCGACCGCAGGGGCGGCCACGTTGTCCTGGGCGCTGTCGAGCACGGTGATCTGGGCCCAGGCCGGCTGGGCCAGCAGGCTCAGGATGATACCAGCCAAGGCATGGCGCAGCGGGGTCATATCGGCCTCTTCCCGGTCAATGCCGTCCCGGGGCCAAGTCTATGCCCAAGCAGGACGCGTTAAGCAACCGCCACAGCTTATGGATTTGGCGCGCAAACCCCGGTGACAGCTCCCTAAAGAGTGTGCAACAGTCCCTTCCAGCGGGGCGTGCATCGCGCCCCCTTGCCAGTTGCCGCGCCGCAAGAAGGAGGTCAGCAAGACCACCCGGCGCGCAACGAGAAAACAGAGGGACATCCATGTTCAAGAAAACCCTGACCCTGGCGGTTGCCGCCACTGCCCTGACCGTCGCCGCTCCGGCCCTGGCCCAGGACACCGGCGCCACCATCGGTTTCATCGGCGGCTTCACCGGCCCGATCGAATCCCTGACCCCGCCGATCTTCGCCGGCGCCGAACTGGTCGTTAAGCAGGTCAACGAACAGGGCGGTATCCTGGGCGGTGAGCTGTCCATCATCTCCGCCGACGGCGCCTGCGACGCGACGGCCGCCGCCGCTGCTGCCGACAAGGTGATCAATACCGACAACGTGACCGGCGTGGTCGGCGCACTCTGCACCGGCGAAACCATCGGCGCCTTCAACGGCTCGGGTCTCTCGGGCGGCGTGGTCTTCATTTCACCGGCCTCTTCGGCTCCGGCCCTGACCACGCTGGAAGACAATGACCTTGTCTACCGCACCACCCCGTCCGACGCGCTCCAGGGCGTCAAGATGGCCAACCTGCTGCTCGCCAAGGGCGTCAACGACATCGCCATCACCTATGTGAACAACGACTACGGCAAGGGCTTTGCCGATGCGCTGGCCGCAGCCTACACCGCCGGCGGCGGCACTGTGGCGGCCAACCTCGCCCATGAAGAAGGCAAGGCCGACTACCGCGCCGAACTGGGCAACCTGGTCGCCTCGCAGAACCTGGTCATCCTCGCCTATGCCAATGCTTCGGGTAACACCATCCTGCGCCAGGCCGTGGAGTCGGGTAACTTCACCACCTATGTGGGCGGCGACGGCATGGTCGGCGACGACCTGCTCAACGGCATCGACGCTGCAGCCGTCGAAGGCATGATCGCCACCCGCGCCGGCGCTCCGACCGGCGAGGCCGTGGACATCTACAACGGCTTTGGCGGCGAAGGCTTCGAGGCCAATGCCACCTATGCCCCCCAGGCCTATGACGCCGCCTTCCTGATGGCTCTCGCCATCGAGAAGAATGGTTCGAACGCCCGCGAAGGCCTCGCCGCCGCGCTGCGCGAAGTCGCCTCGGCTCCGGGCGAGAAGATCCTGCCGGGTGAATGGGCCAAGGCCAAGGAACTGATCGCTGCCGGCACCGACATCGACTATGAAGGCGCCGGTGGCGCGCTGGACTTCGACGAAGCCGGCGACGTGGACGGCATCATCGTCGAGCTGGCCGTCGAAGGCGGCACGTTTGTTGAGAAGGGCCTGATCGAGTAAGCTGGAT
>CBFGPB010000324.1:0-3132 GCA_965650545.1 uncultured Devosia sp.
GCCTTCCTTGCCCGCCACATTGCCAGCATCTGGACGGCTGCCGACCGCTTCGCCCTCGAACTGGTCACCGCCAGCCACAAGGTCGATATCGGTCGGCGACACGCCGATATCGGCATCCGCAACAGCCGCCCGACCGAGCAATGGCTGGCCGGCCGCCTCATCGGCAAGGTGGCCTATGCGCTCTATGCGCGGCCCGAACTGATCAGTGGCGTTGCCGCCGGCTATTTTGTCGGCGTGGCGGGCGAGGGCAGCCAGACCCATTCGGCCCGCTGGCTCCATGCCCGGCATGGCGACCGCATCGCCACGCGCGGCAATGACGCGATGAGCGTCATGGAGCTGGTGGCCGCAGGGGCGGGAATATCGGTCTTTCCCTGCTTCGCGGGCGACAGCGACAAGCGCGTCGCGCGCATGGCCGCCACAATTCCCGAACTCGAGACCGAGCAATGGCTGGTCTGCCACCACGAGGAGCGGCATGCGCCGGCCGTCCGCACGGTGACCGACAGGATCGCGGCACTGATGCGCGAGCACGCATCGCTGTTTCGCGGCGAACTGGCGGATACTGTATAGGTCTTGAAGAAAATATCTCGCATTAGCGCAAAGTTAGCAGCTTCCTGACACTATTCGCACCGGATGCAGGAAATACTGGTGGCAGTGCCATGCGTGCCTTTGCGTTTGTCGTCGGACCCGACAGTGGACCTCGATCGGCCGTGCTCGACGTTGCCCGTGGTCTCGGCTTTGCCGGGGTGGCGCCGTTCTCCACCATGGCGCAGGCCGAGCAGCAGGCACAGGTGACGCCGCTCTGCTTCTTTCTCTTTGCGGCGACCGACACACTGGAATCCATGCGCGGCGTCGCCAATGCGGTGCGCTTTTCGACCGCACGCCGCCTGCGCTTTTCGCCGCTGATCTATTTTGCCGAGAGCCCCTCGGCCGAGACCATCGGCGCCTGCCTCAACATGGGCTTCGACGACATCATCACCATGCCCTTCACCCGCAAGCGCGTGCTTGAAAGGGTCGTGCGGCAGGTGGGGCAGAACCTCGTCTACTATGAAACTGCAAGCTATTTCGGGCCCGACCGCCGGGGCCGCGGCGGCACCCCGCTCGAGGGCGCGGACAATCGCAAGGGCGGGCCCTACAGGCGTCTCGAAATCGTCCGCAACCTTGTGAGCGGCGTCAATGTGCTGCGGGACGATCAGTTCGCCTCTGCCGGCGTGTGACCCGAATGCAATCGTTGCAATAAACCGTTCTACGCCGGTCTCCGGCCTATTCTCAGAGCGGGGGAAATGGCCTAGCGTCGGGCAACGACCTTTCTTGAGCACTTCATCAAAATGCGATTCGGCCTTGCGCTGCCGCCCCAGATCAAGGTTTTCGGGGCCTTCTTTGTCTATTCCTTCTGCATGGGCTCCATGTTTCCCCGCCTGCCGGACATCCAGGAGGCCATGGGCGTGGGTGAGGGACAGCTGGGCCTGGGGCTGATCGGCTCGGCCGTGGGCACGCTGATCTCGCTCACCTTTGCCGGGCGACTGCTCGAAGCCATCGGTTATCGCCGCGTGCTGCTCACCGCCATCCCGCTTCTGTCGGCGCTCTATGCACTGGCCGTCTGGGCGCCCGGGCCGCTGGCCTTCTTCCTGCTGCTGATCCCGGTGGGCCTGACCATCGGCTGCATCGAGGTGATCATCAATATCGAGGCCGACCGCGTCGAGCACGCCATCGGCCGCCGCATCATGAGCCGCGCCCATGCCTTCTGGAGCCTGGGTTTCTTCTCGGCCGGCATGGTCGGCTCGGTCATTGCCCAGACCGGCCTCAGCCCGCAACTGCATCTCATCGTCATGATCCCGGTCATCATCCTCGCCACCCTGGTCGTGCTCGGCCAGTTCCAGCCCGCCGCGCATCGCGCCGGCTCCAGCACCGAGGAGACGCCGCGCTTCGCCAGGCCGACGCCTGCCATCATGGCGCTTGTGGCCGTGTGTCTTGCAGCGCTGCTCATGGAAGGGGCCGGCATCGACTGGTCGGCCATCTATATGCGCGACCTGTTCCAGGCGACGCCCTTCTGGGCCGGATTCGCCGTGGCGGTCGTGGCTGGTTCGCAGGCCGTGGCCCGGTTCTTTGCCGATGGCTTCGTCGATCGCTTCGGCCCGGTCCTCGTCGCCCGGACCCTGCTGGCCATCCTTGGTCTCGGCGTCATGCTGGCTTTCCTCGCGCTCTCCAGTTGGTCCGCCTATCTGGGCTTTGCCATGATCGGCATCGGCTCCTCGGCGCTCTTCCCGCTGGCCATGTCGGCCGCCGCCCAGCAGACCGACCGGCCCGCCGCCATCAATGTGGCCGCATTGGCGCAGTTCTCCTTCACCGCCTTCCTGCTCGGGCCGCCGCTGCTCGGGCTGATCGCCGAACATTTCGGCATCCAGTGGACCTTTGGTGTCGGCCTGCCGCTGGTGCTCCTGGGCCTGGTCTCGGTGACTGTGCTCGGGCCACGCCCGGCGACCCGGGAGGTGACCCCGTGATCGCGCCGCAGCACCGCATCTATGCCTGCTTCTTCTTCTTCGCGGTGACCACCGGCGCGCTGATGGCGCGCCTGCCCGACATCCAGACCCATCTGGGCGTCAGCGAGGGCCAGCTCGGCCTCACCATGATCGGCATGGCCATCGGCTCGCTGATTTCGCTCACCATCGGCGCCCCCATCGTCGACCGGCTCGGCTTCCGCAACACCGCCTTCGTGACCACACTGGGGCCGGCCATCCTCTTTGCCACCATCCCCTTCCTGCCGGTGGCGCCGGCCATGTTTGCGGTCCTGTTCGTGGTCGGGCTCATGGCGGGGGCGCTGGAAATCAACCTCAATGTCGAGATCGACCGGCTCGAAGTGCAGACCGGCAAGCGCTACATGAACCGCGCGCACGGCTTCTGGAGCGTCGGCTTCTTCTTCACCGCGCTGTTTGGCGCCATGATCCGCCAGTCGGGCCTCAGCGCCGGGCTGCACATGATCATTGTCGCCGTGATCGTCGTCCTGGTGGCGGGCTACCTCATCTATGGCGCCACCAACGCGCCGCGTACCGGCCAGGGCCTGGCTGAAGGAGCGAGCCATCGCTTCGCCTTCCCCAATATCGGTCTCCTGCCGCTCTGCCTCATCGGCTTTGCCGC
>CBFGPB010000325.1:0-3124 GCA_965650545.1 uncultured Devosia sp.
CGCTCCATCAGGCGCAGCATGGCGCGGACTCGCTCGTCGAGGGTTTCGTGAGGAACTTCACCCGCATTGACCGCATCGATAAGCTTCTGCC
Source organism: uncultured Devosia sp. (assembly GCA_965650545.1). Taxonomy (GTDB): domain Bacteria; phylum Pseudomonadota; class Alphaproteobacteria; order Rhizobiales; family Devosiaceae; genus Devosia. The sequence goes on from CBFGPB010000325.1 coordinate 92, forward strand.
CACGATCACGCGTCGGGCCCGGCATTTCAAGATCGAGGCCGGCATTGACGGTTGGAGCGGTCGAGTGCGAACCGAACCAGTCGGACATGACTATGCCGTCATAGCCCCATTCGTCGCGCAGGACGGTACCGAGGAGCCAGTTGTGCTCGGAGGTAAAGGTGCCGTTGAGGCGGTTGTAGGAGCTCATGACGCCCCAGGTGCCGGCCTTCTTGACCGCAAGTTCGAACGGGATCAGGTAGATCTCGCGCAGGGCGCGCTCGCCGATCTCGCTTGAGATGGTTGTGCGTTCGATTTCCGACTCATTGCCGGCGAAGTGCTTGATCGTGGCGCCGATCCCCTGCCCCTGGAGCCCGGTGATGTAGCCGACCGCCAGCTCGGCCGAGAGGATGGGATCTTCCGAATAGCATTCGAAATTGCGGCCGTTGGTGACCGAGCGATGGATGTTGACGGTGGGCGCCAGGAGCATATGGGCGCCCTTCGACTTCACTTCGTCAGCAAGGGCCGCGCCAATTTCGGTCACGAGCGGCACGTCCCACGTAGCGCCCAGGGCGATGCCGACGGGGAAACTGGCCGACTTGACGCCACCGATCAGCGACCCGCCGCCGCGCGCGCCGTTGGGGCCATCGGTCACCCGCAGCTTGCCAATGCCCAGTCGCTCGACCGCCGGGAGAGACCAGAAGTCCTCGCCGGAAAGGAGAGAGACCTTTTCGTCCAGAGTCAGTTCGGAAAGCAGGTGCTCGATGCGGCTCATTGTGGGTGCCTCCTCCGGCGGGAATTTGCCGGAGGAAGACAATGTCGCGCCAATTCTGTCAATCGTTATACGCGTCGAACGGTCGGTCAGCGAGCTGCGATCGGCGCCTTGCGGGTGCGGCCCCAGACCACGAAGAGCGCGAGCGCCAAAAGAACCAGGTTCATGGGCAAGACCATAAATTCGCCGCGGCTGATATGAACACCCATTGCAAGGACCTGGATGACGGAGAAGCCGAGCGCGGCCAGCGGGGTCAGGCGTGGCAGGATACGGGTCGCGGCCGGCAGGATGATGCCGATGGCACCAAGGAGCTCCATGGTTCCGATGAACCGCGTCAGAAGTTCCGGATAATCGCCGGCATAAGACATGCCTGATGCGACCAAGGCCTCGATCGTCTGCGTCAGCTTCATGGACCCGGCCATGGCATAGAAGGCGGCCAGCAAGACCTGGACCACCCAGAGCCCGATATTCCACACCCTTGGTGAACTCGCTCCACCCGTCCCAACCATATTCACCTGGCTCATGGCACACTTTCTCCCTGTGATCACCCGTCGCACTGGTATATTCCAGTAACTGCGTTTATATTTGTGCCTCAGTTACGACCGCAAGGAGGCACATCAATGTCACTGACCGACACATCGCAGCACGCCAACTGCTCGGCCATGTCCGATGTGCTCAATCGCATCGGCGACAAGTGGAGCGTGATGGTGGTGGGCATGCTTGGCCGCAATGGCACCCTGCGCTTCAATGAGCTCAAGCGCATGATCAACGGTGTCTCGCAGCGCATGCTGACGCTGACACTGCGCAATCTCGAGCGCGATGGTCTCGTGACGCGAACCATCTATCCCGAGGTGCCGCCGCGGGTGGAATACAGCCTCACGGAATTGGGCAAGACCTTGCAGGTGCCGATCAGTGCCCTGTGGGACTGGTCAGCCGAAAACCACCACGCCATTGTCGAGGCGCGTGCTGTCTATGACTCGCGGGAGATGGCAGTGGCCGCGGATTCTGCGCGCAAAGTCTCCTACGCCCGCGGCTAGGAGCGCTCACGCTTCCGTTCGAACCATGTGAGCGAAGCGATTGACGTCGCTGGAAGCGCTGGAAAGCACTTCACGGCGTGCTTCCGCACGCTGGCTCGACGGCAGGTTGAGCGCATTGACCAGAACCCTGTATTCCTGCCTAGCACTCATATGCGACATGGATGGGACGCCGCCCAAGAGGTCGTCGTCGAGCGGATCGAACACGGTCATGCCGGTCGAAAACAGCGACCGAAAGATCACGCGTTCGGCGATGCCGTCGGCAACGCGGCAGCCCAGGCGCATGGCGATGCGCTCCAGCATGGTCTGCACCTGGCGCATGTTGCGCGATGACAGCATGGAGATGCGATTGCGCACCAGAACCCAGTCAATATTCTTGCCGTCGATGGAAAGGCGCTCGGACCGGGCGCGCTGCACAAGCCTTGCATAGTGACTCAGCTCACGCGGCTCACCGGTGACGGGATCGACCTGGGCCATGACGCTGAGGTCGATGAGACTGTCATTGACCGGCGTTACCAATGTATCGGCCAGCGAATGAGCCAGGCGCGCCAGGTTCGTGTCGAAGCCCGGCGTGTCGATGATAATGAAGTCCGACGTTCCCTCGACTTCGCCAACGGCCTGCCGGAACAGGTCGAATTCTATGCGGTGGTTTTCACGCGCCGAATCTCCGCGCGCCAGCGGCAGGTGATAGTGGGTCGTGTGCGGCAGGCTGAGGCCGCGCGAACGCGCCCAGTCGCGGCGATTGCGCACGTAGTGCGTGAGCGTCTGCTGGCGGCTGTCGACATCGATGGAGGCAACCTTGTGCCCCTGATAGAGAAGGTAGATGGCCAGATGGAAGGCCGTCGTCGACTTGCCCGACCCACCCTTCTCATTTCCAACCACTATGACATGCGCGCCTTGCCGCACCGTCGACTCCCCAAATCAGTTCGCCGGAGTGTGTTGATTTGGGACGCTCCGCACAAGTGGAAACATGGTGAGCAATCCGTAAAGGCCACCCTGAAAGGCCTTGATCGACCAGATTTGTCCTCTCAAGCAGCGGCGAATGAGTCATTTTGGTGAAGTATCCATGCGGAAAGCGCATGCGGCGGTTGCCGGGACAGGGCTAGCGGAGAAGGACGAAGCAGCGCACCCTCAGCTGGCAATGTGAACCTCGCAAGGGATAGTGCCCATGTTTGTAAGAGCCGTCTGGCGCCTCAAGCGCCTGGTCGACATCAAGCAGACGTTGCGGGAAATGGACGTTCCCTCGACGCG
>CBFGPB010000326.1:0-3079 GCA_965650545.1 uncultured Devosia sp.
GTCGCCGGGTCATAGTTGAGCCCGGTGGCGGGATCGTATTGCAGGCCCACGGGCAGGCCGGTGGCGGGATCGACCATCGTGCCGGTCTGGATCGGCGGATTGGCCGTCTGGGCGCCGATCGGGGCCAGTCCTTCGATGGGCAGGCCAGTGGCCGGGTCGATGGCGATCACCTGTCCAGTGGCGGGGTCGACCGTGGTCTGGACCGGCTGGCCGGTGCCGCCATCCACATATTGAATCTGCGGCTGCCCGGTGGCCGGGTCGATCACCGGCAGGCCGGTATTGGGATCGATCAATTGCTGGGCAATGAGCTGGCCGGCATAGGAGCCTCCGGGAATCGGCGCCGGCGAGCGGCCCTCATGGGCCTTGGTCATGAACTCGGACCAGATATTGGCCGGAACATTGCCGCCCGACAGCGTGGTCTTGGTGTCATTGTCATTGCCCAGCCATACGCCGGTAACCATCGAGGACGTGTAACCCACGAACAGGGCGTCACGGGCATTCTGGCTGGTGCCGGTCTTGCCGGCAAAGTCCCAGCCGCCCAGATTGGCGCCCCGGCCGGTGCCCACTTCCACAGCCGTCTTGAGCATGTCGTTCATCTGCGCCAGCACGGTCGGGTCGACCACGCGGCCCGGCCCGGCCGTCGAGGCCTCGAACAGCACATTGCCATCGACATCGGTGATCTTGGTGATGACATTGGGGATGACGCCATTGCCGCCATTGGCGAAGGGGGCATAGGCGCTGGTCAATTCGAGCAGGTTCACTTCCTGCGTCCCCAGGGCGATCGAGGGCACAGGGGTGAGCTGGGAGGAAATGCCCATGCGCATCGCCACTTCGACAACCTTTTCGGGGGTCACGTCGATGGCAAGGCGCCCGGCAATGGTGTTGAGCGAATAGGCAAGGCCCTGGCGCAGTGTCACCGTGCCGGCATATTTGCCGGTGGCGTTGCGCGGGCTCCAGCCATTGTATTCGAACTGGGCGTCCTCGGCCAAGGTGTCGGGCGTATAGCCCTTTTCCATGGCGGCCATATAGACGAAGGGCTTGAAGGTCGAACCAGGCTGGCGCTTGGCCGTCACCGCGCGGTTATACTGGCTGGCCTGGTAGTCGACGCCGCCCACCATGGCGCGGACTGTGCCATCGACATCCATGGCCACCAGCGCGCCCTGGGTGAAGCCGCGCTTCGGTCCCTCATTGGCCACGGCCTCCTTGACGATGAACTCGGCGTCCTTCTGCATCTTGTAGTCGATGGTGGTCTGCACCACGACGTCCGATTTGATCTCGCCGATATAGGCGGTCATCAGGCTCTCGACCCAGTCGGCAACATAGGACTCCGAACCTGCCACCACGGTGCGGATGGTCTGGTTGGGATCGATGCGTGCCGCTTCCGCTTCCTCGGCGGTGATATAGCCTTCGCGCGCCATCAGGTTGAGCACGATCTGCTGGCGTTCCTTGGCCACATCCGGATTGGACTTGGGATTGTAGGCCGAGGGCGCGGGCAGCAGGCCGACCAGCATGGCCGCCTGGCCCAGCGACAGGTTGCGCGCCGACACACCGAAATAGGTCTGTGCCGCGGCCTCGATGCCATAGGCACCCTGGCCGAAATAGACGCGGTTCATATAGAGCTCGAGGATTTCTTCCTTGGTGAAGTTCTGCTCGAGCCAGACGGCAAGGATGGCTTCCTGCACCTTGCGGCCGAGCGTCTGGTCGGGAGTGAGGAAGAGGTTCTTGGCCACCTGCTGGGTCAGCGTGGACGCGCCGCGCGTGACTTCGCGCGCCTGCACCGATTCCACCGCAACCGAAATGAGGCCGATCGGGTCGACGCCGAAATGGCTCATGAAGCGCCGGTCTTCCGAGGCGATGAAAGCCGCGGGCACATAATGGGGCAGCTCACGGAAGGTGATGGCCTCGCCGCCGGTCTGGCCGCGATTGGAGATGAGGCTCCCATCGGCCGCCAGAATGCGGATATTGGGGGGACGCTCGGGAATGGCCCAGGTATTGGAGGCCGGCAACTGGGCGCCGTAATAGACGATGACGCCAATGACCGCGAGCCCGCCCCAGAGGCAGGCCACAAAGCCCCACCAGAGCAGGCCCATGAGAAAGCCGCCGGAGCGCTTCTTGCGGCGTGGACGGGATGGTTCGGCCTTGCCCTTGCGCGGTGGCTTCTGCGCCTTGGGCGGCTTGCCGCCGCCACGACCGCCGCCGTCGGGGCGCACTTCATCCACCGAGAAGGCCATGGATTGACCCAGTGTCGGTTCGACCCGCTGCCCCTTGGCCGCTGCCGGGCGTGCCTGTGGCTTGTTCTGGCCGCCCTTGGGGGCGCCAACGCGGTCATCGGCCGATATGCGAAAATCCATCAGGCAAACCTAAAGAAGAGAAGGATCCGAGCTGCTTCTACCCTGTTCGCCTCTCGAGGGAAACAAATGGTAAGCGAGAGGTTAAGATTGTCGCGGTCAATACGGGGCCCGCGCCAAGGGCTTGCAGCTCATGACCCTAGCTTCTCCGCGCGAAATGTGGCCGGTTTATGGGACACGCTCACTCTCTGCCGGCAGTGTGACCCTCCGATCACAGGCCTTGGCCCGGTCACAATAGAAAGCAATCACCACAGCATGCGAAGTCTGGTTCCGCTTCTCGCCACCCTTGCCCTTGCCCTGCCGCCGGCTCCCGCGCGGGCCGACGCCATTTCGACGGCTTTCAATGACGCCATGGCGGCCTTTGACGCAGCGAGGGCCGGGCTTCCCCCGGAACTGGCGGGCGTCGATGTCGTGGCCTATGGGCAGGCGCTGTCATCCGGGCAGTTCGCGTCTCCTCACTGGGGCGAGACGGTCACGCTCGACCTTCATGAAAGCACCGACGATGGCGGCTCCTGCGGCCGCTTTGCCGCCTATGTGCACCTGCCGCCCCGGAACGGCACGGTACGACTGACCCTCTGCCCGCAATTTTCGGAGGAGGGCACGCGGGAATTGCGGCGCCTCACGGTGCTGCATGAAATGGTGCATGTCGTGGCCGGGCCCGACGAATGCCGCGCCATGGCCTTTGCCGCCAGGATCGAGCAATTGGCGACCGGCAGCTTCACGCCGGTCGA
>CBFGPB010000327.1:0-3074 GCA_965650545.1 uncultured Devosia sp.
CCGCCACCGAAAATGTCTGAAGCAAAGTCATCATGCAGTCTCCCGAAAGGCGCATGAGCCTGCCCCTCGGGGACCGGCTCAGTTGCCGGCAAACTGCGGTGATCGGGTTGGGCGGACAACGCCCGTGCCCGTGTCCCAATGTACTGGCCAGATCGCATAATCGGGCCGTTGCAGATGTAAAGGCTCAGTCCGACGCGCGCTTGCGATAGGCGCCAGGCGACACACCATACCGCCTGCGGAATGCGCTGATGAAATTGCTCGATTGCCGGTAGCCCAGTGCCCAGGCCAACTGCTTGAGCGGCACCTCGAGCCCCTGGTCGAGCATGTCGCGGGCTGCGCTCATGCGCATGTCGAGCAGCAGGTCGAAAACTGTTGTGCCGTAGAGTTCGCGGAACCCCTGGTTGAGCCGCTTGGTGCGGAGTCCCACGGCCGCCGCCAGGCTGTTGAGGTCAGGCGGGTCCTGCAGGTTGGCGGCCAGCAGTTCACGCGCCTCGCGCACCCGCCGCACCTCCTGGCTGCTGAGCTGGCTTTCCCGGCCATCCGCCAGCAACCCCAACTGCAGCGCCAGCAGCTCGGTCGCCTTGCCCTCGCGATACAGGGTCTCCATCGGCCCCACATAGGTCGGGCTCAGGAGCTCCCGGGCCACCTGCCGCGCCATGGGTGCGGCCACCCGCATACTGGAGATCGGACCGCTGCGCCGATGGGCCAGGTCGGGCAGGTCATGGTCGCGCGCCAGCCCGTCCACCGCCTCCGGCGTCAGCATCAGCGCCACCGAGCGGAAGACCTCGTCCGGCTGCAGATGGTAGCGGATGGCCCGGTCCGAAATGCTGACCGCATAGATCTGCCCGCTCTCGCGCCAGATCTGGTCGGGATTGCCTTCGGCTTCCAGCACCCCCGTTCCGCTCAGGACGCAGCCAAGGATCAGGTTGTCGGCCCCACCTTCGCCCATGGCAGCCAGCGAATAGGCGCTGTCGGCCCGCCCCTCCGCCCGGAACAGGCTGAGGCCGCCCCGCACCGGAATGTGATCGAGAAATCCGCGATAGGGTCCGTGATCCATGCAGATGCGCCCCGCATGGTCGAATTCGCCCACTGCGTGTTCCTGCCGTGAGGAAAATATCCAGCTTCGCGTCATGCGGCCCCAATCAAAATGCCCTCGAACGTAGCGTCTGGCTGACGACTGGCAAGCGCGATATGTTATGCGCAAGGGACGCAACCTGTGCCGCCGCGCGCGCCTCCCCTGCTAGCCCGATTTCGTGCGCGGCGCTAATCTTGGCCGGTGCGCATGAGTCGCCATCCCGGCGCCGTTGCGCCATGGGGGGATTTCAGCATGCCAAATCTGGCGCACGTCTATTTCCGCACGGCCATCCTGTTTCTGATCGCCGGTATCAGCGTGGGCATCTATATGTCCATCAGCGGCAACCACGCCGTCACGGGCGCCCATGCCCATATCAACCTGCTCGGTTGGGTGACCAGTGCCCTGTTCGGCACCTATCTGGCGCTCAATCCGGCCAAGGCAACGGGCCTGCTGCCGCGCCTGCAATACCTGGTCTACGTGATCGGCGTTATCGTCATGGGCACATCGCTCTATCTGATGCTCGACGGCAATACGGCCCTGACGCCCATCGTTGCCGGCGCCTCTCTGGTCACCTTCGCCGGCGTCCTGCTGTTTGCCGTCATCATCTTCATGCCCGCCAAGGGCTGACCGATATCCGGCGCGCTGGCGGGTTCAGCGCGCCGCCTCGACCTTGGCCCGCGCCACGATGCGGTTGGTCAGGGTTTCGAGGTCGTTGAGCAAGGGACGGAAATCCTCGAGGTCGCAGCCCCGGCATTGCGTCTGATGCGCGAAGGCCAAGGCGTCCGCGAAGCCATCCGCCTCGTCCTTCCGCATCTCCACCCCGTCGATCAGCACCGCATCGAGGCAGTCGAAGCAGTACATGGCCACTTCGGTCAGCAGGTGCTGCCCCGTCAGCCCGGCCAGGTCCCGGGTTTGAGCCGCCCACTGGCAACCCTCCGCCGCATCAGCGGCAGTCCAGCCTCGCAGCAGGTCGACCAGCGGCACCACCGCCTCCTCGATCTGGGCTTCAACCTGCCTCTGCATGGCCTTGACCGACCGGTCCGACGCCATGTTGGCGCCGCTGCGATTGATCCCGCCCGGCCGCACGGCCTCACGGTGAAACTTGGTCTTCACCGTCACCAGGCGCCCATTGGCCTCACTCGACATCGGCATCCTCCAGGGTGACAGTCGCAGCATCGCTCTGCCGGCGCTTGGGCACGCCCTCATGGTCGTCCTCGCGGAAGCGGCGGTCGGGTCCGAAATAGGTCGAGCTTTCCCAGAACGGGCGCGGTCTGCGGGCGATCCAGTTGATGCGGTCGTAAAGCACGACCGGCGCCACCGGCTTGGACAGCACGAAATTGGCGCCGCTGTCGCGGGCCTGGCCGACGCTGATGCGCCGCGCCGTACCCATGGTGATCACCATGGGAATGGTCCGCCGCACATGCCTGGTGTCGAGTCGGATCGCCCGCACGAAGTCGATGCCACTGCCCGGCTTCCGTTCTCTTCCGGGGCCGGGCAGGTCCGCCGCCACAATCAGGAAATCCACCTCGCGGTCACTGAGGAGCCGGGCTGCCGTATGGGCCTCGGCCGCCTCATGCACGATCTTGGCGCCAAAGCCGAACAGCAGCCGGCGGAACAATTCCCGATAAAGCTCACTGGGATCGGCCACGAGGAAGCCGATCTCCGAAAGATTGACGGAGTCTTCTGTGAACTTGAGCGACATAATGAATACGTAGTCTAGCGGAAAACTGCTGACAGTCCCTTAAGCGGAAACGCTGGTTTTTGAGTCCGTTCAGCAATTTGCCAGACGCTAACGTACCAGCGGAAACACCGCCCGCACCCGCTCCTCGCGCAGCCACAGCGCCACCCAAACCGCCGTGCCCAGATAGATCGAGAACAGCGTATGGCTGAAGAGCGGATTGTCGACCCGGAGGTTTGCGGCCAGCGACGCCCCGAGGAGGCCCGTCGTCAGCACCGCACCCAGCAGCGCCGTCCGCGGGATCAGGAACAGCACCATGCA
>CBFGPB010000328.1:0-3071 GCA_965650545.1 uncultured Devosia sp.
GGAGATGCTGCGCGAGGACCCGTCCTTCCACGGCACGCTGGGCAATTTCGACCCGGCCATCTTCACCCAGGTGCTGCAGAGCGCGGGCTGGACCGAGGCCGAGTATTTCGACGCCCGCAGCGACGAAGCCCGGAGGGAGCAGCTCGCAGCCTCCCTGTTCGCCAATGCCGGCATGCCCGCTGTGGCGACCGACCTGATCACCGACTATGCCTCGGCCACCCGCACGATCGACTATTTGACGCTGAGCGAAACCAGCATCGAGACGCCCGCCGCCCCGACCGAGGAAGAGCTTGCGGCCTATCTCGCCGAGCACCAGGCCGAGTTCCGCACTGTCGAGACCCGCACCGTCAAGCTCCTTGATCTCTCCATGGCCTCGCTGGCCGCGACCAAGACCATTCCCGAAGACGCCGTGGTCGCCGAATACGAAGAAACCCGTGCCTCCCTGACCACGCCCGAGCGGCGCACCATCGAGCAGGTGTCCCTGTCGACACCCGAACTTCAGGCCCAGTTCGAAGCCGGCCTCGCCGCCGGGACCGATTTCGGCACGCTGATCGCCGAGGCCGGTCTGACGCCGTCCAGCCTGGGCACGCTGACCCAGGCCGAAATCACCGATACGCGCCTCGCCGAAGCCGCCTTTGGCCTTGCCGAGGACGGTTTTGCTATCATCGAAGGCATTGGCGGCAAGCGCGCCGTGCATGTTGTCGAGATCGAAGCCTCACGCGAGCCGACGCTTGAGGAAGCGCGCGCCGACATCGTCGAGCGCCTGTCGCTCGCCGAAGCCCGCAACGAGATCAACGATGTCCTCGACCAGATCGAGGAACTGCGTGCCGCCTTCCAGCCGATCGAGCAGATCGCCGAGCGCTTCGGCCTGCCGATCTACGAGGCGGCGGTCACTTCTGCCGGCGCCGAGCTCTCCGCGCTGCCGAACCTGGCGCCGGAAGACTATGCCAAGGTCGCGCAGGCCATTTTCGCGGCCAGCCAGGACAAGCTGATCCCCTCGGTGCCGCTGTCGGGCAACGCCCATGTCTGGTTCGACCTCGAAGAGATCGCTCCGGCCCGCGACCAGACGCTGGATGAAGTCCGCGCCGAGGTGGAAGCCGCCATCACCGAGGAGCGGGTCAACAACGCCCTCCTCGCCAAGGCCGAAGAGATCGTCACGCGGCTTGAAAGTGGTGAGGCGCTTGCCGATGTAGGCTTTGAACTCAACGCCTTGCCGCAGTTGAGCCCGCCCTTTACGCGTTTCGGCTCGGAAGACGGGCTGATCGACGGCACGGTGGCCGCGGCTGCCTTCGCCGGCGGGCCTGACCATGCCGGTTCGGTCGTCAACGAGGCGGGCGAGGTCGTGGTCTTCCAGGTGGTCGACACGGCTGCTCCCGCGGCGCCGCTTGAAGCGGAGGCCATCGAGAGCCTCGATGCAGAGGCCCGCTCGGGCCTGCAATCGGAATTCGTGGCTGCTGTCCGCGACGATGCGGGCCTGAAGGTCAACCAGCAGGCCCTCAACCAACTGCTCGTGCAGAATTACGGGCAGTAATACCCACTCCCACCAACGGAACCAGACCAAAATGGGCGACGACTACTCCAAGACCTTTGCCGCGCAATACGATGCCGGAAAGTCTGGACTCGTCTGGCGTCGCATCGTGGCGGATCTGGAAACCCCGATCGGCACCTACCTGAAGCTGGCTGCCGGACGGACGCATTCGTTCCTCCTCGAGAGCGTGCAGGACGGCACGACGCGGGGCCGCTATTCGATGATCGGCCTCCTGCCCGACCTGATCCTCAAGGTCGAGGAGGGCAAGGCCTCCATAAATCGATCTGCCCAGACCGCCCCGGACGCCTTCGAGCCCCTGGACGACATGCCGCTCGACGCCCTGCGCAAGCTGGTGGCGGAAAGCCAGATCGACATGCCGCCCGGCCTGCCACCGCAATCGGCGGGCATCTACGGGTATCTCGGCTACGAGATGGTCCGCTACATGGAAGTGTTGCCCAACAGCAATCCGGACGACTTGCAGACGCCGGAGGCCGTGCTGATGCGGCCCTCGCTGCTGGCCATATTCGATACCGTCAAGGACGAGCTCTACCTGACTGCGCCCGTCTATGTGCGCCCGGGCGTCACCGCGTCCCAGGCGCTCGCTGCAGCGGAAGACCGGATCAACGATGCCATTGCCAGGCTGACGCAGGCCACTCCGGCGACCCCTGCCCTGCCGGACCTCGAATCCATTGCGGTGACCAGCAACACCTCGAAGGACGAGTATTTCGAGATGGTCGCCCGGGCCAAGGACTACATCACTGCGGGCGACATCTTCCAGGTCGTGCTGAGCCAGCGTTTCTCGGCCGATTTCACCCTGCCGCCCACGGCGCTCTACCGGGCCCTGCGGCGGACCAATCCCAGCCCCTACATGTATTTCTTCGATTTCGGCAGCTTCGCGGTCGCCGGATCGAGCCCGGAAATCCTGGTGCGGGTACAGGATGGCGAAGTCACCATCCGCCCCATTGCGGGGACCCGCAAGCGCGGTTCCACTCCGGCACGGGACAAGGAACTGGCCGAAGAACTGCTCAGCGACCCCAAGGAACTGAGCGAACACCTGATGCTGCTCGATCTGGGGCGCAACGATGTGGGCCGCGTCGCCAGGACCGGCACGGTCAAGGTCACCGACAAGTTCTTCCTCGAATATTATTCCCACGTCATGCACATCGTCTCCAACGTCGTGGGCGTGCTCGATCCGCAATATGACTTCGTCGATGCACTTTCGGCCGGCTTCCCCGCGGGCACGGTCTCCGGTGCCCCCAAGGTACGGGCGATGGAAATCATCGACGAGCTGGAGAAGTCGCGGCGCGGCATCTATGGCGGCTGCGTGGGCTATTTCGGTGCCGACGGCACCATGGACACCTGCATCGTGCTGCGCACCGGCATCGTCAAGGACGGCAAGCTCTATGTGCAGGCCGGCGCCGGCATTGTTGCCGATTCCAGGCCCGAGCTCGAACAGCTCGAATGCGAGAACAAGGCCCGCGCCCTTTTCAGCGCCGCCGAGGAAGCGCTACGCTATGCTGGTGAAGCGGGGGTTGGGCAGTGA
>CBFGPB010000329.1:0-3065 GCA_965650545.1 uncultured Devosia sp.
AGATGATGATTGCCGATTTCGAGCGCATGGCGTCCGAACTCGACCAGCAGATCGAGATCGAGCACACCAAGACCGGCATTTCCGATGTCGCCCATTTTGCCTATTCGACCTTTGCCAAGGCCGCGCTCACCCGCCGCGACAACCTCCTGGCATCGGCCCATGACATGAAGAGCAAGCTCGAAGCCGCGCAGGACGCGCTGGCCGAGGCGCTCGAAGACCTGAAAAAGGTCGAACTGCTCGACCAGCGCGAACACCAGCGCGAAAAGGACGAGCAGAACAAGATCGAGCAGGAGGCCTATGACGAAGTGGCCCGCCTGCGCTATCGCCGCCAGTAAGCCTCGCGCGATCGAGCACACGAAAAGGCCCGCCGAAGCGGGCCTTTTGCATTTTGGATTTAGCGCTTAGAGGTCGGTGGCGCGCTGGGCCGGATCGTCGGCAAAGGTAGCCTCGTCATATTCCGGCTGGGCCTCGAGCTGCTCGCGGGTGAAGTCGCTGTAGATGATGAGATCACCGGCCTCATTGGCGGCAAACTCAAGATTGTCGAGCGACACGGCGACGCGCTTTTCACCGATGCCCAGGAAGCCGCCAAAGTCGATCAGCATGGCGTCGACCTGGCCGTCTTCAGTGAGCAGGATATCGCCAACCACGGCGATGTCGTCACCCTCGGGTCCGATCACGGTGGCGCCGGTGAGGTTTTCAGCCGTCAGGGCTTCACGTTCGACAGTCGCATAGCCTTCACGGGGCATCGCATTGTCAGCCGGAGCCATGGCGCCATCCGCCGGAGCGGCAGGATCAGCGGCCGGGTCGGCAGGCGCCACGGCCGGATCGGCCGGAGCAGCCGGGTCAGCGGGGGCCATTGCCGGATCGGCCGGTGCCATGGCCGGGTCGGCAGCCATGTCATCCTCCCAGACGAAATCCGGAGCGGCGGTCAGGGCATCGGCGGTGGTGGCCAGCACCCAGCGCTCGGTCTCGTCGAAGGCGATGCCATATTCGAGGGAGGCGAAATCGACGGCGACATTCTTCTCGCCAATACCGAGGAAGCCACCCACACCGATCACCACGGCATGGATTTCACCATCAACCGAAATCACGAGGTCGTTGACCGAACCGATTTCCTCGGCATCCTCGTTGAGGCTCGAATAGATGGGGGCACCCATCAGCTCGGAAACGAGGGCGTCACCTTCGCCGGCCATGTAGCCAGCCGACATGTCCCAAGGCGCGTCGCCCTCGACCACGTCCATGGCGCTGTCATCAGCCGGGGCCATGGCATCGTCGGCAGGCGCCATTTCATTGGCAGGCGCCATTTCGTTGGCGGGGGCCATCTCGTTGGCCGGCGCTTCGGTCGTGGCCGGAGTCTCAGTGGTCGTGGTCTGGGCGATCGCGGCCGTGCCCAGGACCAGGGCAAGGGCCGAGGTAGTCAGAAGCGTGCGGATCATAGTAGGCTCCAATGGTTCATCGTTGCGGTGAACAGGGCCGTACGGCGCAAAACTTGCCGGTAGCGCACCGTACGGCCCGTTGATGCCCGGTCAACGCAACCAAAGCGCGAGCCGTTCCGCAGCTTTTTTCGACAATGGGCTGGAACCAAAGAAAAAGCCGGCGGCTGAGTGCAGCGACGCCGGCCCTTTCCGCCTCCCGTTAACGGGTTATGTTATTGTCGATCGGCCCGATCTGTCTGCGGGCATGTCGGGCGATCTTTCTGCCCCCGGCGGCGCGGCATGGGGCGCGCAAGGGGGCTGACAAGCCCACCATAGCGCAAGCTTTTGGACCGGCCAGACGCCCCCGGGTTAATGAGTCAACGAAGCCTTAATCGACCAGCACGGCGCTGTCGCGGTCGTAGTCGCGCATGGCCCGGTGCGGCATGCCGCCATCCATGAATTCCGGGCCGAAAGCGACAAAACCCAGACTCTCGTAAAACCCCAGCTTGTCCGACTGGGCCGTGAGGTAGAACCGGTCCTGTCCCCCGGCCCGCGCATGGGCCATGGCGGCAAGGATCAGCCTTTTGGCGATTCCGCGCCCGCGAAACGCCTGGCGCACCGCCACCCTTCCGATCTTGGTGTGTTCGGGTAGATGGATGAGGCGCAAGGTGCCCACGACTTCGCCTTCGGCAATGGCCACGAAATGGGTCGCGGTCAGATCGTATTCGTCGTGCTCTTCCTCTTCGGGGACCTTCTGTTCCCAGACGAAAACCTCGCGCCGCAGCGCAAAGGCGGCGTTGCAGAGGAGGGAAAAGACCGGGACGGGGGTGATGATGAGATCGGACATGGCGGGAACCCTATTGTGCTTCCCGCTTTCCCGAAAGGCCTCTTTCGGCAAGCGCATGGCAGGGTCTCACACCAATGTGTTTGAACCCCGGACGCTTTTATCGTATTATGACGATGAAAGGCGAAAGGGTTCGCGCCAACCTGTCCAATTTGTAACGATTGTTCCGCGTGGCCCCCTTATATTCGCCAAACTGAAACCTATATTGTCTCCTCGTCAGTTGCCGTGCCTTCCGGACGGGGGCTGACTTTTCCGCCCGCGGAACAGCGGGGGATGCCGCAAAGGGGGTGCGTCCATGGCCCAAACCAATCTTCCGGTCCTCTCGTCCGAGGGTGGCCTCAGCCGTTATCTTCAGGAAATCCGCAAATTTCCCATGCTGGAAGCGGATGAAGAATACATGCTGGCCAAGCGCTACAAGGAACATGCGGACCCCGGCGCGGCCCAGAAGCTGATCACCAGCCACCTTCGTCTCGTGGCCAAGATTGCCATGGGCTATCGCGGCTATGGCCTGCCGATTTCGGAAGTCATTTCCGAAGGCAATGTGGGCCTGATGCATGCGGTCAAGCGCTTCGAGCCGGAAAAGGGTTTTCGCCTGGCCACCTATGCCATGTGGTGGATCCGTGCCGCCATCCAGGAATATGTGCTGCGCTCGTGGAGCCTCGTGAAGATCGGCACCACCGCCGCCCAGAAGCGCCTGTTCTTCAACCTGAGGAAGGTGAAGGGCCAGATCGCTGCGCTGGACGATGGTTCGCTGCATCCCGACCAGATCAAGCAGATCGCCACCACGCTCAACGTCACCGAAGACG
>CBFGPB010000330.1:0-3064 GCA_965650545.1 uncultured Devosia sp.
CAGCACCACCCAAGCGCGCCCGTCGCGCGCCAACCCCTGCAGTTCACGAAGCGTGGATTGCATAGGCGTGTCGTTCACGAACCAGTCCTGCACTTGAAGAAATCGGTGTTGTCCCGGTCAATCTAGCGAGGCATCGGCCATGGGCATAGACCTCCTGCGGATTTGCCCCATGACCCTGACGCCCCTTCTCGAAGCGCCCTTTGCCACCCAGCTTCACGCCTTCTCCGCCATTCTGGCCACCGTTATCGGCGCCTTCGTGCTCTGGCGGCGCAAGGGCACGACCCTGCACAGGATGCTCGGGCGGGTGTGGGTCGCCCTCATGCTGGTCACCGCGACGAGCGCCCTTTTCATCCACGACATCCGGATGATCGGACCCTTCAGCCCCATCCACCTGTTTTCGCTCTTCACCTACCTGAGCCTCTTCCAGGGTCTCAAGGCCATCCTCGTCCATCGCGATATCCACCGGCACCGCGCCGAAATGCAGGGGCTCTATGCCGGGGCGCTGATGCTGGCGGGTGCCTTCACCCTGCTGCCGGGGCGGCGCATGCATATGGTCCTCTTTGGACCCGATGCCGGCTGGACCGAATCTCTTCTCGCCATCCTTCCGATCCTGGCCCTGTCCGCCCTGGTCTGGCTCAACCTGCGGCGCCGGGCGCTGGGGCGGCGGCTGCCGACGCCGTCACGAAGCTGAACACCGCCGCCCGCCAGGCGTCGGTGGCGTCGAGATTGGCGCAATGCCCGCCCTGGGCGAGGGGTTCGATGCGCCAGTTGTCCTGCCCCCGCAATGCGTCGAGCTGCCCCAGAAGCACCTGGTTGACTGCCCGGTCCTCTCCACCCACCAGCACCAATCCCGGCCCTGTCCATGCCCGCGCAACGTCCATGAGGTCATAGCGCCGGATATGGCGGACAATGGCGGCGCCGGCCCGCGCGTCATATTGGGCCAGCATGGTTTCGATCAGCGGCCACGCCTGCCGATTGCGCGTGGTGTTGCGGGCGGTAATCTGCGCCGCGACGACCCGCCCCGGCACCCGGTCGAGCAGGGGCAGGGTCCAGCCCAGCGGCGGCAGGTTCAGCGCCAGGGCCGTGCCGAACAGCGTCAGCGAGGCGAGCCGGTCGGGTCTTTCCCGGCTGGCGACGAGGCCCACAATGCCCCCCAGGGAATTGCCCACCCAATGGACCTGTTCCATTCCGGCATGGTCCAGCATGGCGTCGATATCGGCCCAGAGGCGCTCCGGCGCAAAGGCTGCGGCGTCGATCGGGACGGGCATGCCCGATTGCCCATGCCCACGCAGGTCCGGCACCAATACGCGATAGCCGCGCGCGGCCAGCCAATCCGCATCGGCCGCGAACTGGGCACCGGAGGCGCAAAGCCCGTGGCAAAGCACGATGGCCGCACCCGCTTCCGGGCCGACCAGCCGATAGTGGAGGCGTGTGCCATCCCCAGCGATGATTGCGCGCGACGTCATGCCTGCTTCTGTAGCCGCGCTCCGGCCCTGGGGGTAGGTCTCACGAACTGCCGATCAGGATTCCCGCCGCGAATACCAGCGACCCACCCAGCACCACCTGCAGCACGGCCCGCCAGAACGGGGTCTGCATGTAGCGCTGCTGGATGAAGGCAATGGCCCAGAGCTCCACCAGCACCACGAAGGCGGCAACCCCCGTGGCAATCCAGAAATCGTGGATCAGGTAGGGCAGGGCATGGCCCAGCCCACCCACCGCCGTCATGATCCCGGCCGCGAAGCCCCGCTTGATCGGCGAGCCACGCCCGGTCAGCTTGCCATCGTCGGATGCGGCCTCGGTAAAGCCCATGGAAATGCCCGCGCCCACGGCGGCGGCGAGGCCCACCAGAAAGGTCTGGTGCGTGTCGCCGGTGGCGAAGGCCGCGGCAAAAACCGGCGCCAGGGTCGAGACCGACCCGTCCA
Source organism: uncultured Devosia sp. (assembly GCA_965650545.1). Lineage (GTDB taxonomy): Bacteria > Pseudomonadota > Alphaproteobacteria > Rhizobiales > Devosiaceae > Devosia. The sequence goes on from CBFGPB010000330.1 coordinate 1,923, forward strand.
TCAGCCCGGCAAGGCCCGGCTGCACATAGGTCAGGACGAACTGCCGGTGCGCCTCGCTGACTTCCTGCGCGCGCCCCTCGGGCCCCAGCACTTCGGCGTCGATCTGGTCGGCGCGCTTGGCATGGCCCTTTTCGGCCACCGCCAGGTCGCCCAGCAGCTTGCGGATGTCCGCATCGCTCACCTGCTTGGCGGCCTCGACATAGAACCGATAGGCGCCTTCCTCCATTTCCCACACCTGCTGGCGCGCCTGCTCGAGCGTCAGCACCTTCTGCAGCCATATGGGCTTGCGGGTGAGAAAGCCCCGCACATGTTCGCGCCGGATCGGCACGAGGCGCTTGCCGAAGCGTTCGACATAAAGGTCCAGCAGCTGCCGCCGATGCTCGTCTTCCTCGGCCGCCATGCCTTCGAACAGGGCCGCGCTGCCCGGATAGGTCTCGCCCAGCCGTGCCGCGAACTCGGAATAGATGCGCCCATCCTCTTCCTCCGCGGCTACCGCCAGCGACAGGATTTCCCGCTCGCTCAGTTCCGAAAAGTCGCGGCGATTGTCCGGCCAGAGCCGCAGCATGGTCTGCTCCACATTAGAATTATTCCAAAGAACGTTTAGAATCATTCCAAACAACGCGCAAGCCGTCCTTGATCTGCGACAAAGTGGGTGCGCCCCTGCCGTGCCAAACAGCTTGAGCCCGCATCATCGCCGGGCTATCGAGGCATTGTGAGCACGCAACCGACCAGCACGACCCGATCCATGCTCCGCGAGACCGGCATCGCCCTCGCGGTCCTGGCCATTTACGTGCTGACGCTTCTCCTCCCTCTCCACCAGGCGGCTGGCCTGCAGCGCGATCTCAACGCCCTTGGCTTTTCGACGCTGGAAAGCTGGTCCGTCTGTCAGCCCATGGCGCAGGACGAAGACGGTACGCCGCGTGAAGCGGCCGCGCTCACCTGTCCCGCCACTGGCGTCGCCAAGCAGCAGCTGGCCGCCGTGCTGCCGCCGGTCCTCGTCATCGAGCCGCCGACCATCGCCCATGTGGTCCGCTACCGCGATACCCCCGCCATTCCCGCGCCCATCCTGCCCGACCATGTCGGGCAGTCCCGCGCCCCTCCCGTCACGGCCTGATTCCGCATTCCAATGCCCGGCAAATCCC
>CBFGPB010000331.1:0-3060 GCA_965650545.1 uncultured Devosia sp.
CGCTATCCCTCGCCCATGCCGCTCACCCATCCCCATCCCATCGATGCCCAAGCCGTCCTCGCCTGGTATGATCGCCATGCCCGCGATCTGCCCTGGCGGGTTTCTCCGGACGACCGGAAGGCGGGCATGCGGCCCGATCCCTATCGGGTGTGGCTGAGCGAGGTCATGCTGCAACAGACCACGGTTGCGGCGGTGAAGGCCTATTTCCTGCGTTTCACGGCACTTTGGCCGACGGTCCATGACCTCGCCGCTGCGCCTCTGGACAGCGTGCTGCGCGAATGGGCGGGGCTCGGCTATTACGCCCGCGCGCGAAACCTTCACGCCTGTGCGCAGGCGGTGGTGCGCGACTATGGCGGTGTCTTTCCCGATACGGCGGCGGGACTGCAGGCGCTGCCGGGCATCGGTGCCTATACCAGCGCCGCCATCGCCGCCATCTGTTTCGACGAGCGCGTGGCCGTGCTCGATGGCAATCTCGACCGGGTGCTGGCGCGCTACTATGCGCTCGACGTGCCGGTGCGCGAGGCCAAGGAGGAGCTGCGTGGGGCGCTGCAGATCGCGGTGCCGGAGCGGGCGGGGGACTTTGCGCAGGCGATGATGGATCTGGGCGCCACCATCTGCGCGCCGCGGGCTGTTTCGTGTCTCGTCTGCCCTCTGCACGACGACTGCGAAGCGCGGCGTGAGGGCGAACCGACCCGCTATCCTGTCAAACCCGCCAAGGCCGAGCGCCCGGTGCGCCGGGGCCATGCCTTCGTGATGCAGGACGCGGCCGGCGACGTCTATCTGCGAAGCCGGCCCGCCAAGGGGCTGCTGGCCGGAATGACCGAAGTGCCGACCTCGGAGTGGACAGCGGAGCTGGCAGAGGTGCGTTACCCCGTTGCGGGCGACTGGCGCCGCCGCGGGCAGGTGGTCCACGTCTTCACCCATTTCCGGCTCGAGCTGGACGTATGGTCGGCGGTCGTTGAGCCGGAGAGGCTGGATGCAGGCTGGTGGGCACCGCCGGAAAGCCTCGAAGGCGAGGCGCTGCCGAGCTTGTTCAGGAAGGTTCTGGCCGAGGCGGGATTCAGGTGAGCAGCAAGCTCGCCATGGTGATCAGGCGACCTGGCGGGTGGCAGGGTTGGTATCGGGCTCGGGGGTGACGCAGTTTCGCCCGTCGCGCTTGGCGCGGTAGAGCGCCCGGTCAGCAGTGGCGAAGGCAGTGTGCGGCGCGGCGCCCGAAGGATATTCCGCCACACCGAAGCTGGCGCTGACCTCGGCGCCTTGCGCTGGAGCGGCGTGGCTCGTCGCCAGGAGGCGGGCGCGGAACATTTCCGCCAGGTCGACGGCATCGGCCAAGGTTCGGCCTTCCATGATCACCGAGAACTCCTCGCCGCCCATACGACCGGCGGGATAGCCCGCGCCGGCCAGGATGCGCGCAAAGGCCTTGATGACTTCGTCGCCGGCCTGATGGCCGAAACGGTCATTGACCGTCTTGAAATTGTCGATGTCGCAGAAGATCACGGCGCCGCCATCCCTGCTGGTGGGGGAGGCAAGGGCATCGACGCCGCGGCGATTGAGAAGGCCCGTCAGGGCATCCCGTTCCGATTGGCGCTGATAGGCTGCGACGGTGTCCGAAATGATGCGCGCGAGAAGCAGGATGATGAGGAAGGGCGTGAAGATGCCCGAGACGCTAAGCAGGACCTGGTCGACTGCCGATTCCTTGACGGAAACAAAGGTGGCTTCGGGGCCGTGAATGAGGGGGATGGAGGCCAGCCGCGCGGCGGACAATATCGCGATGGCGCCGACTGAAATGACCAGTATCCAGTCGCCGATCCGGCCCTTGCTGAGGCGCAGCATTTGCCGTGTGGCATCGGCCATGGCGATCGTGCCGCCCAGATTGAGGGACAGCGCGACGTAAAAGTAGGGGGCGTCCAGCAGGGCCAGGTTCCAGGAAAGGAGAGCAAGCGTCAGCGCCAGGCCGGCGGCGATCCAGCGTCCCTTTCCAGGTGCGCCCAAGGCATGGATGGACTGTCCGGCAAAGACGAAGGACAGGGCAACAAGAACCGGGGCCGTCAGCATTTCCGTGCGGGTGCCGGGCGCCAGAGTCATGATCACGGTCTGCGCGCTGGCGGCGGCGAGGGCGGCGGACAGCCAGGCCAGGGCCGCATTGCGCTTGAGGCTGAAATGGGCCACGAGGCACAGGATAGCCAGGAAGCCGAGCACCGATGCGATGACGATGTTGAGGCCGATCTTGACACTCATGCCGCTGCGTCCCTTTCGCGAACGCCCGCAATAGTGCGGTGAGGGCCGTTAATATTCGCCTTCGATCAACCTGGATAGTGCCAGGCGTGTTTCACTATGGTGCTGATGCCAAAACAAAAAGGCCGCCGGTTGTCCGGCGGCCAGTTTTAGAGCCTGAAAGATGATTGGAGGTCAGGATCAGGCAGAAAGCAAATCAAGTTTTTGACGAATGTCGGCCCGCAACGTGTCGATCGGCTCCATTCGTCCATTCTGTTCGTGGTGCCAGAAGGTCCACCCGTTGCATGACTCGGACCCCTGAACCAGCGCGCCGACCTTGTGGATCGACCCCTGGTGTGGACCCGAGACGAGCGAGCCGTCTGCACGAACCATGGCAGAGTAACGTTTCGTTAAGTCGAAGAGTTGCGTACCAACTTCAAGAAGGCCCTGTTCGACCAGCGAGCCGAAGGGAATGCGGGCCTCCTTGCGCTTGGGCGTGACCGACTGCAGCGCTTCGAAGACGCCGGGCCGGATAGTGGCGATGCGCTCCCGGGCGCCGGCAATGTAGCTGGCTTCGCGCTCGATGCCGATGAAATGGCGCCCCAGCTTGCGCGCCACGGCGCCGGTCGTGCCGGTGCCGAAGAACGGGTCGAGCACGATATCGCCGGGCTTGGTCGTGGCATTGAGAATGCGGAACAGCAGCGCTTCGGGCTTCTGGGTGGGATGGAGTTTCCCGTCGTCCTCGCCCTTCAGGCGCTCCGAGCCGGTGCAGATGGGGAAGAGCCAGTCCGAACGCATCTGCGTGTCGTCATTGGCCAGCTTCATGGCCTCGTAGTTGAAGGTGAC
>CBFGPB010000332.1:0-3051 GCA_965650545.1 uncultured Devosia sp.
ACGACCGACTACAATTACGAGATGCAGATGGTGGGGATGAACGCCCAGATGGCGCCCGACTTGCAGACCGTTTTCCTGCCCTCCAGCCCGCCGGTGCGGCATATCTCGGCCACATTGGTGCGCCAGATCGCAGAAATGGGCGGAGATATCTCCGCCTTTGTACCGTCCATTGTTCTCAAGGCTCTCAAGTCCAAATGACCAAGTTTTTCCGCATGTCCGTCGCCGCCCTCTCGCTGGGCGCGGCCCTGGCTGCAGCCCCGGCTTTCGCCCAGTCGGGCGTGCCGCACCTGATCCTGACGCTCGAAGACGGCGTGGTGGACATCGAACTGCTGCCCGCGATTGCACCCAAGCATGTGGAGCGGGTCGTGGCGCTGACCGAGGCGGGCGAATATGACGGCGTGGTGTTCCACCGCGTAATCGATGGTTTCATGGCCCAGACCGGCGACGTGGCCAACGGCGATTCGGATGATCCGGCCTTCAACCTCGATATGGCGGGAATGGGCGGCTCGGACCTGCCGGATGTGGAAGCCGAGTTCAACGCTGAAAGCTTTGTTCGTGGTGCCGTGGGGGCGGCTCGCTCGCAGGACCCCAATTCGTTCAACTCGCAGTTCTTCATCGTGACGACCGACTCGACCTATCTCGACAACCAGTACACCGTGTTCGGCAAGGTGATCTCGGGGCTGGAAGCCGTGGATGCTCTCGAGAAGGGCATTCTCCCGTCGGGCTCGGTCGCCAATCCGGACAAGATCGTCTCGGCCAAGATCGAGTACAAGTAAGCCGCTGGCATCTGCCACAGCCCCCCACCCAGCCTCCCCCTGAAACAGGGGGAGGAGCGCAGGAGTGCTTGGCCGCGCCTGCGTGTCGAGACTGGTCCTTGGGTCGAGCCCGAGGACAGAAGTGTGGGTGCCGGTACCTTGCGTGTCACGCCCAATGGCCTTACATGCGGGCCACGATTTCCCTGAGAAAGTTGCTCAAAATGGCCTATGCAGATCCCGAAAACACGCTCGTCGTCGAAACCACCAAGGGCAAGTTCGTCATTGCGATGAAGCCCGAAGTGGCGCCCGGCCATGTCGCGCACATCAAGAAGCTGGCTCGCGAAGGCGCCTATGACGGCGTGGTGTTCCATCGCGTGATCGAGGGCTTCATGGCCCAGACCGGCGACGTCAAGTTCGGCAATTCCAACCTGCCCGAATTCAACCCGTCGCGCGCCGGCACCGGCGGTTCGAAGTATCCGAACCTCAAGCAGGAATTCAACGCCGAGCCGCACAAGCGCGGTACGGCCTCCATGGCCCGCGCCCAGGATCCGAATAGCGCCAATTCGCAGTTTTTCATCTGCTTTGAAGATGCACCATTCCTCAACCGCCAGTATACTGTCTGGGGTGAAGTCATTGAGGGCATGGAAAATGTCGACCAGATCAAGCGCGGCGAACCGGTCATCAACCCGGACAAGATGGTTTCGGTCAAGGTGGCTGCCGACATCGCCGAGTAAGCCCGGCACGGCGGCAACCGTCGCTATATCGCTCTGCGCATTCATGGCCCTCGCTTCGCCCGCCCAGGCAAGCGGGGGCCTTTTTTGTGAAGGCGAGGGTGGTTGGGTCGACATCGCCATGGGGCGGCTCGTCGTGATGGCGGTGTTGGGCGCAGCGGCGGAGATCGAGGGCAAGACCTATTCGACCGGACCCGAGAGGGGTGAGGGCGAGCCCTTCATCGCCGGGCAGGCCTTTTCCGAGGGGGACAACATCATGGTCGACTTCGTGGACCCCAATGTCGAACGCATTCTCCTCAGCCTGCGGGTGACCTGGGACGGCGAAGCCGAACACTACAAGGGCGTGCTCTTTACGCCGACGACCAGCGTCGATGTCAGCTGCATGGAGGGGTGATTGCGGCTCAATAGAGTGACAGTGCTGTCGTTTGCCGCTGCCTTGCTTCTGGCCGGGCCGGTGGCAGCGCTCGACACAGTGGTTTGCGAGGACACGAATGGCGAAATCAGTTTCACTTACGTGACCGGGCCGGCGCTGGTGCAGCCGGTGCTGAGCGTGGAGATGCAGCTCACGGGCGATTTCGGGCTTTCCACCGATCCGGAGCATCCCGATCACGACGGCGAATATGTGTCGCGCGGGTTTATCGGCGAGGATGTCGAGGGGGGCGATGTCTCGTGGAAAGATGAAGACGGCGGCGAACACCTCGCCATGAGCTTCCGGATCGGCCGGGTCTATGAGGCGCAGCAGGCGCGGGTGGGCGGTGTGGTGGCCGTTGCGGGCGGAGGTCTCTGGACCGTGACCTGCCGATCGAGCGACCTGGGGATGTAGGGAGTGGATATGACCAGACGTTTTCTTGTGACCGTATTCATGGGCGGCATGGCGGTGGCGACAACGCCGGCCAGCGCCACGGAGTGGGTCTATTGCAGCGATGTCGACTCCGTGGCCGAGATCGGCTTCCTGCTCGGGACGGTTGACGCCTTCATGCCCGCCGGCGCGACCATGCGGCACGAAACCAGGCATTGGACCACCAACGAAGCCTATGGCGACGGCGCCGTCATGACTGTCGGGCAGGGCTATGGTGACGACACCATGCTCATGGTCGACCTCTTTGACGAGGCCGTGGATGCCAAGATCGCCGAGTTGCGATTGTGGAAAGCCCAGGAGGGTGAGGAGGTCGTCAATGCCGGGACGCTGCATATCCTGGGGCAGGGCGTCTGGGCTGTGAGCTGCGATCCGAGCTGATCATCGGCGGGGCGGTATTCCCGCCCCCGCCCGTGCCGTGCTAGGGACGCGCCATGCGCGTATCCGAATTCGACTTCCACCTGCCCGAAAACCTCATCGCCCTGCATCCGGCCGAGCCGCGCGATAGCGCACGGCTGCTGGTGGTCAGGCCGGGCGAGCCCTTTGCCGACCGGCATATCCCCGATCTCAAGACGCTGCTGCGGCCGGGTGACGTGCTGGTGGTCAATGACACGAGGGTCTTGCCGGCGGAGCTCAAGGGCGTGCGGGTGCGCGGCGAGGTGCGGGCCAATGTGTCGTTCAACCTGCACAAGCGGGTGGATGCCCATAC
>CBFGPB010000333.1:0-3051 GCA_965650545.1 uncultured Devosia sp.
GCCGTTGAAGAAGGCATCGTGCCGGGTGGTGGCGTTGCCCTGCTCCGCGCCGCTGCCGCCATCAAGGCCAAGGGTCTCAATGCCGACCAGGAAGCCGGTATCGCCATCGTGCGCCGGGCTCTCCAGGAACCGGTCCGCACCATTGCCAACAATGCCGGCGCTGAAGGCTCGGTCGTCGTGGGCAAGATCCTCGAGAATAACTCGCCCACTTTCGGCTACAATGCCGCGACCGGCGAATATGGCGACCTGGTTGCTACCGGCGTCATCGACCCGGTGAAGGTGGTCCGCACCGCTCTCGAAGATGCGGCTTCGGTCGCTTCGCTGCTGATCACCACGGAAGCCACCATTGTGGAAGCTCCGAAGGACGCAGCTCCGGCAATGCCGGGCGGCGGCGGCATGGGCGGCATGGGCGGCATGGATTTCTAAGGCTCACGCCTTAGATTTTCTGTTCGCTCACGGGCCGCTTCGCAATTGGCCCGACGCGCTAGATCCGCGCTGGGCCAATCGCTGGCCCTGCGCGAGCGCGGCAGACTGCTGCCGGGCGGCCTTGCCGCCTGGAAGCGAACGAACTTCCAGGATCGTTTCTTCCCAGTCACGATCTTGGTGGAAAGCCCCGGTGGAAACACCGGGGCTTTTGTTTTTTACCGCATTGGCACGAGGCATTTGACTCCTTTGGGGCGACAGCGGCATGCTGGCCCAAATGTTGATATGAGGGGGAGCTCATGCGCCTATTTGTCCTGATCCTTACGGTTCTTGCCCTGGCGCTGTCGGCCAATACTGGCGCGCTGGCGCAGAAGACCAAGACCAAGCCGAACACGCCGACGCAAACCCAGCAGGACACCCCGTCCGAGCCGCTCGATATCGACGCGATCCTGAATGAGGCCGATGATCTCTATTACGGCGAGAACGGGCAGCGGCAGAACTACCAGCGCGCCTTCGAGCTTTACATGATGGCGGCTGAAGCAGGGGATGCCTATGGCATGAACCGCGTGGGCTGGATGTATGACCTGGGCGAGTATGTGGCCCAGGACTATGAGGAAGCCTTTGTCTGGTACCAGCGCTCGGCCGATGCCGGCTTTCCAGCCGCCATGAACAATGTGGGCAGCATGTACCGCTATGGCGACGGCGTGGACCAGGATCTCAGCCAGGCCCTGGACTGGCTCTACAAGGCTGCCGAAGCAGGTCACGCCTATGCCAATTTTGCTATCGGCGAAATGTATCTGGGCGGCGAGGGCGTCGCCAAGGATCCGGTCGAGGCGACCTATTGGTTCCAGCGGGCGTCGGATGCAGGCGTGATCGACGGGCACTGGTCGCTGGCGCTGCGCTATCTCTACGGGGACGGCGTCGCCATGGATACGCGCAAGGCTGGTGACCTGGCCTATCTGGCGCTGGTCAATGGGCTCGAAGTGGCTCTGGATGAATTCAAGGAAATCCGGACGGCCGATACGTCCCCCAATTTCCGCCGCCGTATCCAGGAACTGCTCAAGCAGGACGGTTTCTACACTGGCACGATCGATGGCAGTTTCGGGCCGCAGACCATGCGGGCCATCGAGGCTGCCTTCGGGAGTGCGCTGTAGCGCCCTTCCCTCACGGGAAGAAGAGCAGCTTGACCGCCAGGGCGATCGAGACGACCACGACCAATGGGCGGATGACCCTGGCGCCGTAGCGGATGCCAGTATGGGCGCCGACATAGCCGCCGATGAGCTGGCCCAGCGCCATCACGATGGCGACGGGCCAGACGACATTGCCCTGCGGGATGAAGATCGCCAGGGCGGCCAGATTGGAAATGAAATTCAGCGCCTTGGTGCTGCCGGTGGCGCGGGTGAGGCCGAGCCCGAACAGCAGCACGAAGCCGATGGTGAAGAAGGACCCGGTTCCGGGGCCGAAAATCCCGTCATAGAAGCCGATGGCAAAACCCATGAGCGGCACAATTGGCGCGAAGGGCAGCCGGGCCGCGCTGTCGGCATCGGACAATTTGGGCGCGAACAGGAAATAGACCGCGATGGCGATCAACGCCACCGGCACGGCAATGGTGAGCAGGCTCGTGTCGAGCTTGCTGACCGTCATGGCGCCCAGAAAGCTGCCCGCGAAGGTCAAGGCAATGGCGGGGATGAGACGGCGCAGATCGACAAAGCCGCGGCGCCAGTAGGTGAATACGGCCATGCCGGTGCCAACGATCGACTGCATCTTGTTGGTGCCCAGCGCCGCCACTGGCGGCAGACCGGCGGCCAGAAGCGCCGGCACGGTGATCATGCCGCCGCCACCGGCAATGGCATCGACAAAGCCGGCCAGCATGCCGACGGCCATGAGGGCGAGGAGAATAAGCGGATCGAGCATGATTGTGTCTTTGCCTGAGGGCTAGGCCTGGTCGGAGCGGCGGCGGAAATGGTCGTCGGGGACCGGTTGGTCGGCCAGGCGACGCTCATAGATGGGAATGTTGATCATGGAGGACATGAAGGCGCTCATCATCAACTGGAAGCCGGTGACGAGGGCGGTCATGGCCAGGATAACGGCGCGCAGGGTGGCGCTGGAGGTCAGCGGGCCGAAGTCGCGACGGGCCCATTCGACGACACCCCAGCCCATTGTCGCCAGCCCGGCCAGCATCAGAAGGATGGCAAAGAACAGGATGCGTTCGAGTGTCAGACTTTCCAGCAAGCGGTCATAAGCGCCTGATTTCGGTATGAAACCATAGCGGGAAGCAAAGCGCCGGCCAATGATGGCAAAGGCGATCGACTGGGTGCCCATGATTACGCAAAGCGAGGCCACAAGCAGGGTGTGGACACCGAAATTGACCCCGCCCACGCGCACGTCCCCGCGCAGCAACTGGCTGCCCACGATGAGGCCGAGCCAGAGCAGGGCTACGCCGGGATAGAGGAACAGCCAGCGCGGGGAAAACAGCAGCAGGAAGCGCAGGTGCCGCCAGCCATCGCGGAAGGAGCGCAGATGCGGCGGCCGCGAGCGGCCATCCTTCTTGAGCGTGGTGGGCACTTCGCGCACATCGAGTTGGCCAAGCGTGGCCTTGACCACCATTTCGGAGGCGAATTCCATGCC
>CBFGPB010000334.1:0-3024 GCA_965650545.1 uncultured Devosia sp.
GGTAAGGATCAATCCACCACGCGCGGATCGACATCCTTGGAGTAATCCACGCCACCCACGGCAAAGCCGAAGAGCTTCAGGAACTCGATGCGGTATTTGGCGAGGTCGGCGAGCTCGGCCAGGTTCTCGGTATTGAGCACCGCCCAGCGCTTGGCCAGCTCCGCCTGCATGGCGGGCGAGAGTTCCCAATCGTCGACGCGGATGCGCTCGGCCTCGTCGAGCACGGTGACACCCTGGAGCTTTTCGCGGAACAGCCGGTCGATCTGGTGGATGGGGCCTTCGCCGAGGCCCATTTCATCCTCGACCTTGATCAGCAGCGTGCCATAGAGCGGCACGACCGGAATGGCGGAGCTGGCCTGTGTGACCACCGCCTTGAGCGCGACGACATGCGCCGCGTCATCGCCGTGCTTGGCGCGGATGGCGGCGGCGGCGCGGTCGAGATCGGCCTTGGCCTTGCCCAGCGTCCCCTTGTGATAGATCGGCCAGGTCAGTTCGGAGCCAAGATAGGTGTAGTTGAGGGTGCGGAAGCCGTCGGCCAGGACGCCGGCCTGGTCGAGGGCGTCGATCCAGAGCTCCCAGTCCTCGCCGCCCATGACCTTAACGGTGGCGGCAGCCTCTTCCTCGGTGGCAGGGTCGACCGTGACGGTCGAGACTTCGCCCGTGCCGGTGTTGAGGGTCTTGGAGGTGACTTGCTGCCCATAGGGCTTGATGGCCGAGCGATAGGTCACGCCGTCCTTGGGGTCGGTGCGGACCGGGGAGGCCAGCGAATAGACGATCAGGTCGACCTGGCCGAGTGTTTCCTTGATGGCCTCGATGGTCTCGGCCTTCACTTCGCTGGAAAAGGCATCACCCTCGATGGTCACGGCTTTCGATCCGGCGGCGCGGGCGCGGTTTTCGAAGGCGCGGTTATTGTACCAGCCGGCGGAGGCAGGCTTGGTCTCGCCCGGTTCGCGCTCGAAGCTCACACCCACGGTATCGGCACCGGAGCCGAAGGTGGTGACGATGCGCGAGGCAAGGCCATAGCCGGTCGAGCAGCCGAGCACCAACACCCGCTTCTTGTCCGAGGGGATCGGCCCCTTGATCACCACATGGTCGATCTGGCGCTGCACATTGGTGGCGCAACCGGTTGGGTGGGCGGTGGTGCAGATGAAGCCGCGGATCTTGGGCTCGATGATCATGGGATTTTCTCCTCGGTTTGACCAAGGCAATAGCGGGAATGTGGCCTGACTTCTAGGGGTGGGGCGGCTCAATCCACCTTTGCCGGCCCGGCCGGGAAAATGCCCGACATGACGGTAAAGCCCGGAATTCGGCGGACACGGTCGGTCCAGCGCCGGAGCGCCGGATAGTCCTGTCGGGAGATGCCGCCTTCCTCCGAGAGCATCACATAGGGGAAACAGGCGAGGTCAGCGGTGGTGGGATGCGCCGGCGAACAGAGCCAGTCGCGTCCCTGCTTCTCCCCGAACCACAGATGCTCGTCCATCAGCCGGAAGATGCGGTGCGCGCCCTTCTGGCATTTCTCGATGTCGAAGTCGTAGCCATAGCCGAGAGCCAGGCGCGCGGCGGAACTGGTCGCGGTAATGTCGTCAGCCACCGCGTGCCAGCGCAGGATTTCGGCGGTCACGGCCGGGTCATCCGGGAACCAGAGGCCAGTCGTGTCATACTTTTTCGCGAGATAGGCGAGGATGGCGCCGCTATCGGACAGCACCAGGTCGTCGTCCTTGAGCACCGGGATCTGACCGAAGGGGTTGAGCCGCAGGAACCAGTCGGCCTTGTGCTGGCGGCCGGGGAAGAAATCCACCGGCACGATGTCGTAGGGCACGCTGAGGATGCTCATCAGCAGCCGCAGCTTGTAGCAATTGCCGGAGAGCTCGAAGTCGTAAAGGGTGATGGTCATGGTCAGATATCCAGCACCAGGCGGGCCGACTTCGCCCGGCTTACGCAGGTCATCATGCAGGTGTTCGAGGCCTTCTCGGTCTTGTTCAGGTAAACGTCCTGATGGTCGACCTCGCCTTCGATCACCGTGGTGAGGCAGGTGCCGCAGGCGCCCTGCTCGCAGGAGGATGGGACGATAAGGCCCGCCTCGCGCATCACCTCGAGAATGGTCTTGCCGGCCGGCACGTGCAGGGTCATGGCTGACCGCGCCAGCTCCACGTCAAAGGCAGACGAGGAGTCGATGATCTTGTCGTTCTGGAAATATTCGAAATGCACCGCCTCGTCCGGCCAGCCCAGCGACGCGGCGACCTCCTGCACCATTTCGAGCATGGCGCCGGGCCCGCAGATATAGACGTGGTTGGCGAAGGCATAGGGGCCGAGCACCTGGGTAACCTTGTCCCTTATGGAATTGCGGGCGAGGCCGACATGGGTCTCGATCCGACCATGCAGGACGTCGAGTTCGCTCCTGAAGGCGACGCTTTCCCCCGTGCGGGTGAAGTAGTGCAACTCGTAGGGTAGGCTCGACTTGTCGAGGAAGCGGGCCATGGACAGGAGCGGCGTGATGCCGATGCCGCCGGCAATCAGCACGGTGCGCGTGGCGTCGCGCCTCAGCGGGAAATTGTTGCGCGGCTCGGATATGGCCAGCACATCGCCTTCGCGCACAGTTTCGACCAGTACCTTTGAGCCGCCCTTGGACGCACTCTCGGCCTTGACGCCGATGACATAGCTCAGGAGATCGCCCGGCCCGTTGGTGATCGAATATTGCCGCACGAGCCCATTGGGCAGGTGCACATCGATATGGGCGCCGGGCTGGAACGTTGGCAGGTGCTTGCCGTCGCGATCGGCCAGTTCGAAGCCGATCACGCCGTCCGCAGAAGTCCATTTGCGCTTGACCACGACGGTAAGTGTGTTGCCGCGCGGTACGGCAATGTCGGGCATGGTGGAAAGGTCGGCCGAGACCTTTTCGTAAGTCGGCTGCAGCGGCTCGGGCGCGGGCTTCTTCGCGGCAGCCCGCTCGAGGCGATCGCGCAGCTTGGTCAGCAGCTCATTGTAGTGCCGGAGGGTCGCGATCTCGTCGCCGGGCTTTTCAGG
>CBFGPB010000335.1:0-3012 GCA_965650545.1 uncultured Devosia sp.
TCCGCGAGACTCGTCTGGTCCAGCACCGCCCGTGTCGCCAGCGTCACGCGCTCGAAGACATGGCGGATTTCGCACGCCGCCTCGTCCTGGCAATCGACGCATTTCCTGTAGGCGATCTTGGAAAGGCAAGGCAACGGCGCGATCGGACCGTCGATCAGCCGTAGCACTTCGCCATAGGTGATTTCCTCGGGCGCCTTGAGCAGTTCATAGCCACCCATGCGGCCGCGGCGCGAATTGACGATGCCGGCGCGCTTGAGTTCGAGCAGGATCTGCTCGAGGAACTTTTTCGGGATCGCCTGTTCCTGCGATATTTCCCCGATCATCCGGCTCTGGCCCCGGCCGGCGCGGGCCAGCGACACCAGTGCCCGCAGCGCATATTTCGCCTTTTGCGAAATCATCCATTCCCCCTGGCGACGCGCGCCCTAGTTCTTGGGTTCCGGCTCGACATCCGGAACCGCCTTCTCGTCCCCTGCTTCTGTCGCCCCTTCGCCGGACGCAGTCCCATGGGCCAAAGCCTCGTCGGCTGGAGCCGTCTCGGCTGAATCCTCCCCGGTTTCCGGCTTGGGCGGCACGACGATCTCGTCGATGGCCGCAGGCGGCTCACCCACCGATGGCGTCTCCTCGACCGGAACGACCTCGGCCGGCGGCGGCAGGATGATCACGTCATCACGCGCTGGCGAGGTTTCGGCCTCCGGCTCGGCGGGAAGAGGTGCTTCGATCACGGCAATTTCGTCCGGTCGAGCGTCGTGCGGCGCGTCCGCCGCGCTTGTGCCGGGGGCGTCTGTTGCCGCCTCGACCCCGACCGCTTCCGGCAGCGAGGCCTCCGCCTGCGTCGCCACGACAGCAGCGGGGTCGACGGCAGTGTCGGCTGTCTCGGGAATGGTCTCGTCCGTAGCCGCATCCTCTGCCGGCGTTTCCGGAATTGCCGCATCGGCCTCCGGCTTCGGCGCCTCGGCCAATGCGGCCTCGGTCAAGGCCGCGCCCATGGCGGCGGTCGCCAGAATATTCTCGGCCGTGGGCAGCTTGCTCTCCTCGGGCAGGACGGGTGCGTCCCCCTTGCCCGCTTCGCCGCGCAGATAGGCCAGTATGCCCTTGCCGATCTCCTGCTCGCCGCGAATGACCGTGGTCGCGCCCAGATTGCGCAGGAAGGTCTCTTCTTCCTCCGAATAAGCGCGGGAAATGATGGCAATGCGGGGATTGAGCTTGCGCCCGCTCTCGCAGACCGAACCGGCCTCGAACCCGTTGGAAATGGCAACCAGCAGCGCCTTTGCCGCACCGAGATTGGCCAGCTTGAGCACCTGTTCGCTCGCCGCATTGCCGAAAATCACTTCGAAGCCTTCGGCCCGCGCCGCAGCCACGTCGTGATCGGAATCCTCGATCACCACCAGTCCGCCGCCATCGGCCTTGATGCCGGCCGCCACGATGCGGCCAACCTGGCCATAGCCGACCAGAACCGTGTGGCCGGTCTGATGCGAAGGCTCGCCGGTATCGTCGTCGGCGCCATGTTCGCCCCGGTCCACGGCGCCCGTGCTGGGCGCATCTGTGGTGGCAGGACCCTGGGCAGCCATGGAGGGCTCCTGCCGGACTTCGGCCGCAGCCTCGACAGTCTCGCCCCGTCGGGCCGCCACGCGGGCTTCGAGACGCGGCTTGACCAGGTCAAGCACGAAGAAGGTCAGCGGATTGAGCACAATCGAGATCAGGGCACCAGCCAGGATCAGGTCCTGTCCCTCGGGCGGCATGATGGCCAGGGCCACGCCCATGCTGGCGAGGATGAAGGAGAATTCGCCGATCTGCGCCAGCGAGGCGGAAATGGTCAGCGCCGTCGAAATGGGCCGGCGGAACAGGATGACGATCCAGAAGGCCGCCAGCGACTTGCCGATGACGATGATGAACACGGTCGCCAGCACGAGGAGCGGCTGCGTGACGATGATCGAGGGGTCGAACAGCATGCCCACCGAGACGAAGAAAAGCACCGCAAAGGCGTCGCGCAGCGGCAGCGTTTCCTGCGCCGCGCGATGGCTGAGCTCGCTTTCGGAAAGGATCATGCCGGCAAAGAAGGCACCCAGTGCCAGCGACACGCCGAACAGGACCGAAGATCCCAGGGCCACGCCCAGGGCAATGGCAAGGACCGCCAGGCGGAACAGTTCGCGGCTGCCGGTATGGGCAGTGGCATGCAGCGCCCAGGGGATGACCCGCCGCCCCACAACCAGCATGAAGCCGACGAAAGCCGCGATCTTGAGGAGGGTCAGGCCCAATATCCCCCAGATCCCGACTTCCATGCCCAGCAGACGCGTGACGAAGGAGACGAAGGGATCGTGCAGGCCCTCGCTGGTTCCGCCCAGGCTGGCAATGGCCGGCACCAGCACCAGCGCCAGCACCATGGCCAGGTCTTCCACGATCAGCCAGCCCACGGCGATGCGGCCCCGCTCGCTCTCGAGCAGGCGCCGATCCTGCAGCGCCTTCAGGAGCACCACGGTCGAGGCAACCGAAAGCGCCAGGCCGAAGAGGATCGAGCCGAAGAGACTCCAGCCCAGCAGCAGCCCGAGCCCGGCGCCCAAAAGCGTCGCAAAGCCGATCTGCACCACGGCGCCCGGAATGGCCAGGGCACGCACGCTCATCAGGTCCTTCAATGAGAAATGCAGGCCCACGCCGAACATGAGGAGGATGACGCCGATCTCGGCCAGTTCCGCGCCCAGTTCCACATCGGCCACGAAGCCGGGGGAATAGGGCCCCACCAGGATACCGGCAAAGAGATATCCGACCAGGGGCGGCAACCGGAACCGGTTGGCCACCATGCCGAAGATATAGGCCAGCACCAGACCCGCGACGATCGTTGTGATCAGGGGGGTATCGTGGTGCATCGGCGTCTCCGGCGGTCTTGGCTATGTCGATTGAAACAATGGGGTATTTTTCCCCGGCAGCGCAAGCCTTGACCGCACCCGGCATATCAGCCGTTCGGCCAAGACTCACGCAAAGCTCTATAGATCAGGTCAAGTATGTTGGAACTTTGTC
>CBFGPB010000336.1:0-3007 GCA_965650545.1 uncultured Devosia sp.
AACCCCCCAGGCTTTGGGGTGGTTTGCCTTGCGCGCCACCTCTTTTTTTTTTTTTCTTTTGTGCGGGTGGGGGGGGGGGGGCAACCCCCGCCCCCCCACTCACAAGGCCGCCGGGAGGACTTACCAGGCGTCGCCCTTGAGATCGGTCAGGTCGGCTTCGAGAAGCTCGAGGTTCTCGGCAGCAGAGCCATTGCCCGACAGGGTGTCATGCACGGCGCTCCAGAACAGCGAGGAGACCTCGTTGTAGTCGGTCTTGGTCGGAGCGGACGGGCGCGGCACGGCCTGTTCGAAAATGGCCTTCCAGTTCGCCATGAAAGGCGAAGCGGCCAGCACGTCGGCATCTTCATAGAGCGAAGGAATGGTCGGCAGGTTGGACTGCTGGATCGCACGTTCCTTCTGCACTTCTTCCGAAGCCAGGAACTTGGCCAGTTCGATGGCCGCTTCCGGATCGGGCGAGTACTTGGAAACGGCAACGTTCCAGCCACCCAGAGTAGCGGCCGAGCGAGCACCCTCGCCGTCACCAGCAGGCAGCGGAGCGACGTCGAACTTGCCCTTCACGGCAGAGTCATCGCCATTGCCCAGCGCATAGGCATAAGGCCAGTTGCGCATGAACACGGCATTGCCGAGCTGCCAGACACCACGGCTTTCTTCTTCCATATAGGCCAGCACGCCTTCGGGGGCGATGGTGCCAACCCAGCCTGCAGCGCGGTCGATAGCGGCGGCAGCCTGCTCGTTGTTGATCGAGATGGTCCCATCGGGCTCCACGATCTGGCCACCACCATTGGACATGACCCATTCCAGCGCGTCGCAGGTCAGGCCTTCATAGGCGTTACCCTGGAACACGAAGCCCCAGATTTCCGAATTGCCCTCGGCACGTTCGGCATCCATGATTTCCTTGGCAGTCGCCTCGAGCTCGGTCCAGGTCGTCGGAACCGACTTGCCATACTTTTCGAGCAGGTCGGTGCGGTAGTAGAGCGCCGGAGCGTCGGTGAAGGCCGGCAGGGCAACAAGCTTGCCGTCCACAGTCTGCGACTCGATGATCGAGGGGAAGTGGTTGCCAACGATGTCAGCAGCAGCTTCGGTCAGGTCAAGGAACTGGTCCGCAAGCTGCGGCGCCCAGATCACGTCGGTCTGATAGACGTCGATATCGGTATTGCCGGCGGCGAGCCACAGGCGATACTGACCGAACTGGTCAGTGGTTGACGAGGGCATGGGCACGACGGTGACCGTGTGACCGGTTTCGGCTTCGAAGCGGTCGAGCTGGCTGCGCAGGAAGGCGAGGCCATTGCCGGTGTCACCCGAAACGATGGAGAGTTCGGCCGCCTGGGCCACGCTCGCCACCAGCGTCACGCTCGCCATCATGGAAACGAGCAGCGTCTTCAACTTCATTGGAAATCCTCCCGAGAAAACAAGGTCGGGAGAGGCGTTGCAGGTGGAGCCCCGCGCCTTGGCGCCGGACCCAATCTCCTCCCCCGTCAAAAGCACCCCACTGAACCGATTTTGCCGTTCAGTTTTAAAGCGCTTTGGATGATAAGGAACCAGAGCGCCGAAATTCTGTCAAGCGCCGCCAGCTTGGATTTTTAGACAATTTCAGTAGTCACATGAATTATTATCATAAATTCAATGACTTATCTGTGAGCCGCCTCAAAACTCGCTAAAATTGCCGTGCTCACGCCTGACGTACGCACCTCATAAGTTGGAAACGATTTCAGCCCCTTGCATCAAAATTTGAAATCGCTTTGAATGCGATCGGGAGGAGAATGGCGGTAAGCCCTGTTCAAAAGGCGCCGCCTGCCCTAATGGCTGAAACGACCGGTCTTCGCGCCCCCGCGGCCACGTCCGGAGCGTCACACTGTTCGGGCCGCATCGCCACTATGAGATTGAAGGACCTCGCCGAGCATCTCGGCCTGTCGCAGACCACGGTGAGCCGCGCGCTCAATGGCTATCCGGAAGTCAACGAGGCCACGCGGCGGCGCGTCGCGGAGGCCGCGAACCTGCTCGGATACAGACCCAATGCCAGCGCGCTGCGCCTGGCCACCGGACGGGCCGGTGCCATTGGTCTGGTGTTGCGCGGTGCCGATGAGCTTGGCCCCCACATGTCGGAATTTCTCTCCGGCGTCGGCAGCTACATGGCCGGTCAGGAGATCGACATGCTCGTGTCGACGGTCGCGAGCCATCAGGAGGAACTGGCTGCCTACCGCCGACTGGCGGCGAGCCAGAAGGTTGACGCGGTTATATTGCATTCGCCCACCGTCAGCGACGAACGAGCAGAGCTTCTCACCGGCCTGGGTGTCCCCTTCGTCCTGCACGGGCGAACCAATATTGGCAAACCGGTCGCCTGGCTCGATATCGACAACACCGGCGCGCTCGAACGAGCGACAAGCCACCTGCTGGACCTGGGTCATCGGCGCATCGCCTTGCTCAACGGGGTCAAGGGGCGCACCTTTGCCGAGCACCGCGAGATCGGCTATCGCGCAGCGTTGACGGCCCGAGGCGTCCCCGTTGATCCGGCCCTGCTTGGCAACTCTGCCTTCACCGATGAAATCGCCTTCCGCATGGCGCAGGCCATGCTCGAATTGCGCCCCCGCCCGACGGCCTTTCTTGCAGGCTCGATGATGACGGCGCTGGGCGTCTTCCGCGCCATTCGGCAGGCCGGCCTGCAATTGGGCAAGGATGTTTCAATGATCGCCCATGACGACGTCTTCCCCTACCTCAACGCCGACAACATGTATCCCTCTATGTCGACGACCCGGTCCTCCATTCGACAGGCCGGAACCCGGATTGCCGAATTGATCACCCAGATCCTGGCCGGCAAGCCGGTTGCCGACATCCACGAACTCTGGCCGGTTGAATTGGTGCTGCGCGAAAGCTCCGGCCCCGTTCGCTAGAGGGCGTCCGGGCAGATTTTTGACCGTCTGGACAAAACTGTCACAAAGAGCCAATCTCGCCTCGCGACTGGGAGGGCGCGGGAATTGGCAGCTTGACGTTGGAACCCGATTGTCGGCCC
>CBFGPB010000337.1:0-3006 GCA_965650545.1 uncultured Devosia sp.
GTAGCGCAGCTTGGCCGTATGGCCATAGCGAAGCTGGGTGGGGTGGCTCGAAACGGACGTCAGCGCGACGTCCTTCACCCCACCCTCATTTCCTCCCCCTCAAGAGGTGGGAGGCGCAGGGTCCGCCGCACTTCGGCAGGCTCACACCACCTTGCTGACTTCGAGCAATCCCGGCCGCTTCTCATTGGCCGCGTTGATGGCCGCTTCCCCACCCAGCACCACCACATGCCCCTTCTGGGCCACGAGGTCGATGGCATCGGCCAGGTCGAGGAAATCCTTGCGGCTGGTCGAGAGGATTTCGTCTCGCCTTTGCTGGCGGATATCGTCGCTCGTGCCATTGAGGATGCGCCACATGGCCGAGTAACCCTTGGCATCGGGGAATTCGGGCCGGTCGAGATCGCCGACCACGCCGATTACCGAACGCACGAGATCGGTCTCCCCGATCTCCGCCCTCAGCGCCTTGGCGGCGCCGTCATAGGCATCGAGGGTCTTGAGCAGGTTCGGATCGCGATAGGAGAGGAAGGCGAAATTGCCCGAGCTCAGGTCGAACCGGCTCGACCCGCCATAGGCGCCGCCCTGCACCCGCACCTTGTCCCAGAGATAGGTCGTGTTGAGGAGGCGCAGCGCCACGGCCGAGGCTGCCGAAAGCTCCAGCCCCAGCGCCTTGAGGTTCGCGCCCTTGCCCACATAGTTGACCTGGGCCGGGATCACGAGCCCCTCGTTCCTGGGCACGAACCTGTGGCTCCAATCCGCATCGGGCACCGCCCGGTCGGGCAGGCCGCCCACGAAACGCTCCAGCGCCCGGCGCCCGTCGCTCCAGAGGCTACCATCCGCCGTCACATTAATGACCATGCGGCTGCGGTTGAACAGCAAGTCGCGGATGCGCCTGAGCGCGGCCTCGACGCTGGGCCAGTCACTGTCCACGCGCTTGACCAGGCCCTTGAGGAAGTCGAGATAGCTGACGCCGCTCATCTGCTCGGCAATCCAGCCCGCTTCGGTCAGGCCCGCCTTGATGCGGGTATCGGCCATGGCATTGCCCGCCGGCACCAGGCGCGCCTCGAAGCCCGCCTTTTCCTCCAGCGCCATTTGCCGGAAGCGCTCGCGATTGGAGAGCTGAGCGTCGAGCAGCACGTCGTTGAGAATGCCCAGCATGTCGCCGAACTTGTCGGGCACCGATTTGCCGGACAGGAAGAACCAGGCGGCCGTGCCCGCGCCATCCGTGCGCGTGGCCAGACCCCTGTGCTGCCCCACCCCGCCGGTCGTGCGCCCGATCCGCTGGGTCAGGGAGACGAAGTCTTCCTTGCTGGTCCCGGTCTGCAGCAGCGCCCGCCCGAAGAGCGGCAGATAGGGCAAGAGGTCCTTGTCCACTGCATGCAGGTCGAAGCCGAGATCAAGGTAGAGAATGCCCAGCGTCGGCAGGTCATGGAAGAGCGTGCGCACGCCGTCAATCGCCCCTTCCTCGGTCGGCACCGTGCGGATGTCCCGGTCGAGATCGGCCAGCGTCAGCGTCGGGATCCGGGCCAGGTCTTCCGGCCGGTCGACACTCTCCTGCAGGGCCTTGAGCCGTTCGGTGCGGTCGAGCACCTGCTTGAGCCCCGCTTCGTCGAGCCCCGCCCGCACGCCCGCCAGCATATCGGCCTCGGCCTTGGCCTCGCGCGCGCCCTGGTCCGGATCGGCCTCGATCCTGGAGGTCAGACGATGCGTATTGTCGAGGAAGAGCCGGCGAATCTCGTTTTCGAAATGGCCCTTGGCGGCCTTGTCCTTGAGGCTCTTGAGCGCGTCCTCGAAGACCAGCGGCGCCAGCGGATCGCCGCCATGAAGCCACCCGCCCAGGGCAGTGAACATATAGGTCATGCCGCGCGGATAGGAGCCGGTATTCTGCTCGCGCAGGTTGAATTCGAATGTATTGATCGCCGCTTCCCGCTGCTCCTCGGAAAAGCCGGTTTCGGCAATCTCCCTGAGCGTGTCGAGCACCAGGGCCTCGACCTTGTCCGCATCGGCCGGATCGACGCCCTTGAGGCCGAACCCCGCCATCGGTTGTCTCAGGTGGGTGGAAATGCCGCCCCCGATCATGCCTTCGCCCAGCCCGCTCTCGGTCAGCTTCTTGCGGAGCGGCGCTGCCGAATTGCCGGCCAGGAGATAGCTCAAGAGGCCAAAACTCAGCGTCTCTTCGCGCGTCTCGGGCGGATCGAGCATCCAGTTGACCGAGACCATGCCGTCACGGCGTTTCTCCGCATCCACCGTGCCCGCATAGGTGCCGCTCACCTGCCGCGGTGCATTCCAGCGCGGCTGCAGCCCCACCTCCGATTTCGGGTCGATGCGCTCGAACTGGCTGAAATAGGCGTCGAGAATGTCGAGGCGCTTGTCTGGCGCATCATCGCCCGAAAACACCACGCGCGCATTGGACGGGTGATAGAAGGTTTCGTGGAAGCGCTTGAACTGTTCGTAGGTCAGCTCCGGAATGACCTTGGGGTCACCGCCCGAACTCTTGCCATAAGTCGTGTCGGGATAGAGCGCCGTCTGCGTCTGGGTATGCATCACCGAGTCGGGCGAGGAATAGACGCCCTTCATCTCGTTGAAGACCACGCCCTTGTAGACCAGCGGCGCCTCGAGGCTTTCGAGCTCGTAGTGCCAGCCTTCCTGCTCGAAAGTATCCTCGGTAATCAGGGGAAACAGCACTGCATCGAGATAGACATCGACGAGGTTGTAAAAGTCCTTCAGGTTCTGGCTGGCCACCGGATAGGCGGTCTTGTCCGGATAGGTCATGGCATTGAGGAAGGTGTGCATCGACCCCTTCAGCAGCTCCACGAAGGGCTTCTTGACCGGATACTTGCGCGACCCGCACAGCACCGAATGCTCGAGAATATGCGCGATCCCGGTCGAATCCTCGGGTGGCGTCTTGAAGGTAATGCCGAAAACCTTGTTCTCGTCCTGGTTGACGATGCTCAGCACCTCCGCCCCGGTCTTTTTGTGCCGATAGAGCAAAGCCTGGGAATTGATCTCGGC
>CBFGPB010000338.1:0-3002 GCA_965650545.1 uncultured Devosia sp.
CGCGCCAGCTTTCGGGCGGCCAGCGCCAGCGCGTCGCCATGGGCCGCGCCATCGTGCGCAACCCGCAGGTCTTCCTGTTCGACGAGCCGCTCTCCAACCTCGATGCCAAGCTGCGCGTCGTCATGCGCGGCGAGATCAAGGCGCTGCACCAGCGGCTCGGGGTCACCACCGTATACGTCACCCATGACCAGGTTGAAGCCATGACCATGGCCGACCGCATCGTGGTGATGAATGGCGGCAAGGTCGAGCAGATCGGCGCACCGCTCGATCTCTATGACCGGCCGGCAAACCTGTTCGTGGCCGGGTTCATCGGCTCGCCATCCATGAACTTCATCCAGGGGACGATCACCGGCGACGGCTTCGTTGCCGGTGACGTGATCCTGCCGCTGGCCGAAACCGGCATGGTCGGCACCCGGGCAACCTATGGAATCCGACCCGAGCACTTCGCGCTCACCGAGAGCGGGTTGCCGGCAACGGTAACGCTGATCGAACCGATGGGGTCGGAAACACAGGTCACCATGGTGCTGGGCGGTCATGCCGTCATTGGCGTGTTCCGGGAGCGCCTCGCGGTGCGGCCGGGCGAGACCATCCATGTCCGACCCGAACCCAATGCCATCCATCTCTTCCATGCCGAAACAGGCGCCCGGATCAACTGATGTATCCCGAGACCAAGCTCTACAAGTCCCTCACCACCGGCGAATTCCCCATCATCGTGTCGCTGGCGCGTCACGACCTGGACCTGGCCAAAGCTGCGCTCGATGGCGGCGCATATGCGCTCAAGACCCATCTCAACGCCTATCATCGCGCCACCGGCGCGACCTTCGGCAGCTTTTCCGACGAGCGCCCATTCTTCGAGGCACTGTCCCGGCTAGGATGCCCCCTGCTGGTCATGGCGGGCCAGGAAACAGTGCCCACCGCCGAGGAAATGGACGCCCTCGCTGACCTTGGCTTTGAAGGCTTCAATGTCTATGTCGACCACATGCAGCCGCACCTTCTGGCTTCGCGCCTTCGACCGATGCCGGCGCTCTCCTCGACCAGCACGCCGCAGGACGTGAAGGAGATCGCTTCCCTGCCCGGCTGCATTGTGGAAGCCTCGATCATGCCCTTCGAGCGATACCGCACCGCCATGACCGATGGGGACCTCGCACGCTATGCGGCAGTGGTCGACGCCATAGACGTGCCGGTTATTGTTCCCAGTCAGCTCGCGCTGACGCCGCAGGATGTGAAGTGCTTGCGTGAAGTGGGGGTTGCCGCGCCGCTGATGGGAGCCATTGTCACCGGCGACACGCCGCGATCCATGCATCAATCTGTAAGGCAATTTGCCCAATGATACCGCTCCCCCCCAACACCCAGGCAGCAGGCGCCCATGCCAACAGGCAGTCAGCAATCGATTGACATCAAGTGGTCAGGCGGCCCCGCCCCAGGGCCACCAGTCTTTGACATTAGACTTGTCACTGGCCGAGCAAAAACCAGATGCTCGGTTTGTCGTGGGACCCGAGTTTGGACTACCGGGCTGCGGTATTTTCCGGGGGTAGCGACTCGGGATCCGGCCGGGTCGAGCCCACCAACTCGAAGACACGTATGCCATATCGGAACCGGCTCGGCATCGTTCACTGAGGGCTCGCGGAGGCCTTATGGCGCTGCAGAGTGCTCCAATCTGACGCGTGACTCCTTTCGCGGGGATGGCAGCTCACTCGATAACCTGTTTCTCCTCGGCCGCCAGTCCAAGAGCAATGGAGTGAAGTCGATCTTGAAGAAGCCGCATCTGGGTGATGTCACTCTGGAGGCCAATATAGTGAGTTATCCTACCGGAAGGGTCGGCCACGGGTTCCAGAGAAAGTCGATTCCAGAAGGAGGTGCCGTTCTTGCGGTAGTTGAGCACGTCGATGAGAAGAGATTCGCCATTCTCGATTGCCGCCCTCATCCGCGCCACTGAGTCCGGGCTCGTGTGGGGACCTTGGAGGAAGCGACAGTTCCGTCCGATGACGTCCTTGCGCTCATAGCCGGTCATTTTTTCGAAGCCCTTGTTCACGTAGACAAGCGGAGCACCGGGGGTTCGCACATCCGATAGCGTCAGAGCCTGGCTCGAGGGATCAAGCTTCGGGTCGTGAATTTTATGTTCGACAAGAGCATGTTTGATTAGCGTCATCGTTCCCCGAGAATTTGATGCACTCACAAACATAGTCCGCCCCGACCGAGACAGCAAACCGCCCGTGCGCTCCAACATGGAGTGCGCTCCGGATCAGCCGTGCGCCAAGTGCCGCACTGCCTTTCTTCGGGACAAGATTGAACCAAAAGACCCGCCGAAGCTTTAGTGGCAGAGCGTCGGCCGTTCGGCTGAGCGAGGGCGTCCATGCTGAATCGTCGCGTCTCCATTTCTGGCCGCAGGTCCATTTCTCCGCTGGAAGCGATAGGCTCCTTCGCCCTCGTGGCGGCGCTGCTTTATTTCGGCGCGGGCATCATCGTCCCCCTGGTCCTCGCGATCCTTCTTGCCTTCGCGCTCACGCCGCTTGTGACCTGGCTCAACCGACGGCTGCACCTGTCCGATACCTTTGCGGTGATCCTGAGCGTGGTGGCTGCGGTCCTTGTCCTGGCCACGCTTGCCTCCGTGGCGGGCCTGCAATTGGCCCGGCTGGCACAGGAACTGCCGCGCTACCAGGAAGTGGTGCTGGCCAAGCTCGAGACCGTGCAGGAACAGTTCGGGGGCAGCGCCATCCTGGACCGGCTCAATGCCACGATAGAAGCGTTCGGCGAGCGGATGAACGTCGACGCAGTCGAAGATGGGGCGGCCGGCCGCCCGGTCCCCGTCGTGATCTCGAACGAAGCCGCGCCGCTCGGCCTGCTGACGTCGGTGCTCGGGTCCATCATCGGGCCGGTGGCGACAGTGGCCATCGTGACCGTCTTCCTGATCTTCCTGCTGCTCGGCCGTGCGGACCTGCTTGACCGGTTCATCCGGCTCGTCGGTTCGCGTGACTATGCCCGCGCCAACATCGCCCTGGCCG
>CBFGPB010000339.1:0-2996 GCA_965650545.1 uncultured Devosia sp.
GACTTTTCGATGACGACATTGCGGCCCTTGGGGCCGAGGGTGACCTTCACCGCATTGGCGAGGATGTTGACGCCGCGCAGCATCTTTTCGCGGGCGTCGGTGGAGAATTTGACTTCCTTGGCGGCCATTTATGGCTCCTTGAGAATATCTGGGTTGGGGGGACGACAGAAAGGGCGCGAGAAGCGGATTACGCTTCGATCACGCCCATGATGTCGCTTTCCTTCATGATGATCAGGTCTTCGCCGTTGAGCTTGACCTCGGTGCCGCTCCACTTGCCGAAGAGCACGCGATCGCCGGCCTTGACGTCCAGCGCATTGATCTTGCCGTTTTCGTCGCGGGCGCCGGGGCCCACGGAAACGATCACACCCTCGGAGGGCTTTTCCTTGGCGGTGTCGGGGATGATGATCCCGCCCTTGGTCTTTTCTTCACTGTCGACGCGACGGACGACCACGCGGTCATGCAGGGGACGGAAGCCCATGGTAAGTTCCTCTTGGCATCATTTCTGAATGCAATCTCGGACCTGTTAGCACTCGCTTCAAGTGAGTGCTAACAGGCTGCGGGGGATATAGGGATCACAGCAGAGCGAAGTCAAGGCGCGTGAACCTAAGTTTTTTCTCGCGCGTTATGCCGGCACGGATTGAGGACTGCATGGAGAAATCGAAATGGACGACCGCCGAGACCGCGCTGCCCGCATCACTCCAGTGGAAGGGCGTGTCCACATCCTGTTCGACGATGCCGAGATTGCCAGTTCCATCAAGGCATTGAGCCTCGAACGACAGGGTCATTCACCATTGGTCTTCGTGCCTCTCGACGACGTGCATCCCGGCATCCTCGAAGCATCCGACACGCGTCGCCAGGACGACGGTCCGGGCGAGGCGCATTTCTACACCATCAAGACCCTCACCGCCGATGGTGCCGACGAGGCCTGGTACTATCCCTATGCCGAGGGCGATTTCGAGCCCATTCGCGACATGCTCACCTTTGGCGGCGACAAGGTGGACCTGCGGGTAACCCAGGTCTAGCTCCCATGAGCCTCAGGGCTTCCGATATTCCCTCTTTCCCCAGTGGCAAGTCTGGGCCATAAGCAGCGTCATGAGTGAACAATCTGCCTATCAGATCAAATTGACCCGCAAGGGCGGTGTCGGTCCCAACACCAACTGGCACTGGACCATCCAGGATGCCGCCGGAAAGGTCGTCAAGACCGGCAGCGCCGTGGGCGAGGAGCACAAGGCCTTCGCAACGGCCCGCATTGCGCGCGAGAAGCTGGAAGCCTCCGGCAAATAGCCCCCACCCCGGCGGGGCCTCCCGGCCCCGGAACAGGACCCGAAGTGACCGCGCCTTCAGCCGCGCCCGAATTGAGGCCCGCTGCCAGTCCGTCCGGCAGCCCCGTTCGCGGCATAATGCTGAAGGTTGCCTCGGTCTGTGCCTTCGTGGTCATGGCCACTATGCTCAAGGCCACCCAGACCATCCCCTCCGGCCAGATGGTCTTCTTTCGCTCCTTCTTCGCTCTCTTGCCAGTCCTGGCCTGGTTGGCCTGGAAAGGTGCCCTGGCCAATGCGTTCACCACCCGGCGTCCGTTGGGCCACGTTCTTCGCGGCCTCATCGGAGTCGCCTCGATGAGCCTGGGGTTTTTCGCGCTGACGCGCCTGCCGCTCCCCGAGGCGACAGCCATCGGCTATGCGTCACCCCTGATCATTGTCATCCTCTCGGCCGTGCTGTTGCAGGAGCGGGTCTATATCTTCCGCTGGACCACCGTTCTCGTCGGCCTCGTGGGCGTGATGATCATTCTCTGGCCGCGCCTCACAGTCTTTTCCGCTGGCAATGGCTTGGCAGAGGCCGAGGCGATTGGCGCCATCGCCGCGCTGCTGGCCGCAATCCTGTCCGCCTTTGCCATGCTGCAGGTTCGCACCCTGGTGCAGACCGAGCGCACCGAGGCCATTGTGACCTACTTCTTCATCAGCGCCAGCGGCCTCAGTCTTCTCACTATCCCCCTTGGTTGGGTCTGGCCCACGCCGGAGCAGGCGGCCCTCCTGGTGGGCGCGGGATTCTTCGGCGGCATTGGGCAGTTGCTGCTGACCAATTGCTATCGCCATGCCGACATGTCGGTCATCGCCCCCTTCGAATATGTGTCGCTGATCCTCACCATCGTCATCGGCTTCGTCCTCTTTTCCGATGTCCCCACCATCCCGATGATCGTCGGTGCCCTCATCATCGTCGCCTCGGGCATAGCGGTGATCCTGCGCGAGCGCTGGCTCGGCCTCGACCGCACCCGCTCCAAGGAAGCCAACACCCCCTGAAGCCCGGCTATTCGAGCGGGGCCGCGATCGCCGCAGTGATCAGCGGAAAGCCGATGTCGGGCATCTTGAAGTCGTCCAGCCTTGGCGTGAGCACAATGGTCAAGACGGCCACTGCGGCGCCTGTCTTGAGCATCTTCGCTCTTCTGCGCCTTTGGGCCATGGTAAGCATCTGAAATCACCTCCTGTTTCGAGGTGTCCAATGCCCTGGGCGCTTGGCGGGTTGCACGTCCGGTCAATCAAATGTGGCCCAAAAGTGTCATCGCGCCTTGCATCTGCGGCGTTCATTCCGATCTACAGAACCGGGCAGGGGACAAGACCATGGCAGCGGCCGCAGCGATCATCTTCACGCTTCTCATGGCCGCGCTGGCCCTCTTTCAGTTTACCTTGGTGCTGGGCGCGCCGTTCGGGCACTTCGCCTGGGGCGGGCAACATCGCGTCCTCCCAGGCGGCCTGCGCATTGGCAGCTTGGTGGCCATCCCGCTCTATGCGCTGTTTTCCACTACGCTGTTGATGCGTGCTGGACTGGTGCCGGCCTGGCCCGATGCCAGATGGCTTAGTCCGGCCGCCTGGGGCGTCGTCGCCTATATGGGCCTGGGCGTCGTGGTCAATGCCATCTCGCGCAGCCTCCCCGAGCGCCTGACCATGACGCCGCTGGTCGCGATCCTGCTGATCCTGGCGCTGCTGGTCGCGCTGGTCTAG
>CBFGPB010000340.1:0-2995 GCA_965650545.1 uncultured Devosia sp.
CGACCCCAATTCGGACGCTCGACATAAATCAAGCCGTGTCCGAAAACCTGTCATTCAAGCTCAACGCATTTCTGCATTCTCCCGTACAGCGAGGGAACGAGCAGAGCGAACTTGCGCCGATCTTCGACTAGGGCGAAGTTAGGTCTTAATATCCAGCTGGGGGACCGCGCTTGAAGAACTTCTCTTGGTCGGCAGCCGCGCTTTGCCTGCTCCTGTTTAGCGCTTTGCACCTGCCATCACTGGCCACTGCAGAAGACACTGCGCCCAATTTGACGAGCAGTTCTGCGGCGCAGTTCAAAAATGAAAGCGCCATTGCTCTGTTGAATGGATTAAATTCGGCAACCGATATCTACCTCTGGCCCAGTCGAAGGTTGCCCTATGAGGTGATCGGAGAAAGGCCAAGGGAGTTTGCTGAAGCTATTCAAGCGTTCAATTTCGATCTCCAAGGGAGACTGGAGCTTACGGAATATGGCGCATTCCCATTGGTCTCATTCAATTTTTACCGCCATCGCGGAGACCATACCGAGGAATTTGTCCGACGCACCAACCTTGCAGCGAACTATCGAGATTACCTCGCAACGCGGGACTTCACCGTCGATCCCTGCGCTTTCACTGTCAACACAGACCGGGAAACTTGGGCCGCCCAGGCTGCCGTCTTCATCGACCTCGACCGGTTCCCCAACAGCGATTAGTAGAATGCCTTCTGGTGGCGATGGACTATGTCGCTGGCTTCCCCATGCCTAAAGACCTAGGATACCGGGGCGTGGCACCTCGATCTGTCCGGCTTCCCATCTTATCTGCGCTCATAGACTGTTCTATTTCGGGTGAGACAGACACCCTGAACCCTGAGCAGTCGCGGGACGGCATTACAGCTCTCCCATCTATTTCTTGCGCTTTAGATCGTCTGCGACAGTAGGCCAGTGCCTGCAAACACATAGTCGCCTGCCAGAACCCGACAATCTCCTTCCCACCCCATTGATGCCCTTCGACACCGTTTCGCCCGACTGGCGGGGCGCTAGAGCGAGTGTTGTCGCTGTCACGCGACATAGAGTATGAAATAATTGACACAATGTCTCATTTCGCATACTCCTTGTCCAACATAGAGGACAGGAGCCAAGCGATGACTTTCAAGGAAATGATGGCCGGGGTGCAGGTGGCGGGTGTTGTTGTGGTTGGCGGCTGGCTCGTGTGGGATGCGCTCAATGGCGGCGCCATGGGGAGCAGTGCCGATATTGCCATCAAGCTGCTCTGGGCGGTTGGCGCGATGATCGTCTTCAATATCGTGGGCACGATCATTGCCACGATCATCATCTCGATCATCCAGCGCGCCGAGTTGAAGGATGAACCCTCGGACGAGCGCGACGACGCCATTTCGGCCCGCAGCCAGCGCAACAGCGCCATTGTGACCTCGATCGTGGCTGCGATTGCGCTTATCCCGCTGGCCATGGGGATCGACCCCAACTTTGCCATCTATGCGCTTTTCGTGGCGCCGGCGGCGGGGGGTACGGTCAATGCGCTCTCTGAACTGTACTATTACCGGACGATGTGATCGCCATGGGAAAGGGACAGCCCAATGTCAGCAATTCCATCCGCACGCTGCGCTTTCATGCCGGCGAGATGACACAGGCGGCGCTGGCAGAGAAGGTGGGCGTCACGCGGCAGACCATCGTGGCCATCGAGCAAGGGCGCTATTCGCCGTCGCTGGAAGTGGCGTTCCGGATTGCCCACGCCTTCGGCGTGCCGCTCGAAGAGGTGTTCCAGTGGAGCCCGCCCGAGGCGGACGCCCACTGAGCTGATTTCAGCAAAATTGACCACAAGACATGCGGGAGCGTCCCCCGCGTGAATGATGACGCATGGAGATCGAAAACATGAAAGTTGCTGCGCAGAGCCGCTATGGCGGACCAGAGGTGATCTCGGTGGTAGAGCGCCCCATGCCTCAACCGGGGCCGGGCGAGGTGCTGGTGCAGGTGCATTCCAGCACGGTCACGCTGGCAGATTGCGCCTTCCGCAAGGCTGACCCCTTCATTGTCCGGTTCTTCGCGGGGCTCTTCCGCCCCAGGATCGAGGTTCTGGGCGACGACATTGCCGGGGTCGTGGCAGCAGTGGGACCGGGCGTGACCCGATTTGCCGCCGGCGACCGTATCCATGGCAGTGCCGGCGCAAACCTGGGTGGCATGGCTGAGTATGTCTGCATCAAGGAAACGGGGGCGATCGCGAAAGCGCCCGACGGGCAGGATCTGGTGCCGCTCAGCGGGCTGAGCTACGCCTATCTTACCGCCATGCCCTTCATCCGCGACGAGGCCAGGGTCAAGCCGGGCGATCGCGTCCTGATCAATGGCGCCGCCGGCAGCGTCGGTGCGATTGCCGTGCAGCTGGCCAAGTATTATGGCGCGGAGGTGACTGCGGTGGCCTCAGGCCGGCATGCCGAACGCGTGCGCAAACTGGGTGCCGATCACTTCATCGACCGGCAGAGCGAGGATTTCACGAGCCGGGCGGGCGCCTATGATGTGGTGTTCGACGCGGTGGGCAAGTCGAGCTTTGCGCGCGCTGCCCAGGCCCTGAAGCCGGGTGGCATCTACCTCACCACCGTCCCGAGCTGGGGGATCATGTGGCTGATGCTGACCGGCGGACAGAGGGGCGGCAAGCGGGGCAAGCTGGCGACCACGGGTTTGCGGCCCGAAGCCGACAAACGCGTGGACCTCGACATGCTCAACAGCTTGCTGGAGCAGGGTGCCGTCTGGCCGGTCACGGACCGGGTCTTTTCCCTGGACCAGATCGTCGAGGCGCATCGCTATGTCGAGCGCGAGGTCAAGGCCGGTGACGTGGTGGTGACCATGCCCGTGGCGCAGGAGACGCGGCGCCTGTCTGGTGCGACAGAGGTCGCGGCCCGGTAACCGCTTCAGCTTTCGAAGGTCACAGTCACCTTTGTGCCGGGTCCTTCGGCATAATCCACGGTGGCGTTGAGGCTCATGGCCATGGCCTTGACGATGCGGCT
>CBFGPB010000341.1:0-2984 GCA_965650545.1 uncultured Devosia sp.
AAAGTGGTGTCCACTTTTGCTGAAAGCGCTCTAGCCGGCGACTTCGATCATGCCCAGGCGAGCATAGAGCCGGCGTGCGGCGTGATTTTCGGTGCCTACCTTGAGGTCCACGAATGTCGCGCCGCGGCCGGCAAAGCGAGAGAACATCTCGCGCATCAGTGCCGTGCCCAGGCCCAGCGAGCGATAGTCCGGGGAAACCGCGAGGTCCTTGACGAAATCGCTGGTCCAGCATTGGACGAAGCCGGCGATTTCGCCATTGGCGGCCACGGCGGCGACACAGAGCGCTGGGTCGAATTCGGAGTCCGCAGTCAGCTTGGCGTACCAATCATCGAACGGACCCATGGCACCCGGAAACGCCTGGCAGAGCAGGGTGTGAACCCGCCGGGGATCGATGGTCTCGAACGCGGCCGGGCGTATGCCCGAGGGCCATTCCGGCACTGGGGTGGCCTCGCTCAGGTCCTTGCGGAGGCGCAGATAGGCTGCTTCGGCCAATCTATTCGGCCGCCTGAGCGGTGAACCCGCCGTGTTTTTCGATGAACGTAATGATCTCGTCGAGGCTTTCGCGGCGCAGGAGGTCGGTGAAGACATAGGGCCGGCCTTCGCGCACCTTCTGCGTGTCGCTTTCCATCACTTCGAGGCTGGCGCCGACATAGGGGGCCAGATCGGTGTGGGTGATGACGAGCAGGTCGGAGCGGGAGATGG
This sequence comes from uncultured Devosia sp., assembly GCA_965650545.1. Lineage (GTDB taxonomy): Bacteria > Pseudomonadota > Alphaproteobacteria > Rhizobiales > Devosiaceae > Devosia. The sequence goes on from CBFGPB010000341.1 coordinate 703, forward strand.
CGGGTCCGCCCTTGCGCGGGACTTTTTCGCCCTGGGCGACCGAGATGACATAGATCGTCAGGTCCGCGAGGTCCGGCGAGAAGGTGGCGGCGAGGTTGTCGCCGCCGCTCTCGATCAGGATGATGTCGAGATCGGGGAACTTGCGGTTGAGATCGTCGATGGCAGCGAGGTTCAGCGAGGCATCCTCGCGGATGGCGGTGTGCGGGCAACCGCCGGTTTCGACGCCCACGATGCGGTCCTCGGAAATGGCCTGCACGCGGGCGAGGATCAGCGCATCTTCCTGGGTGTAGATGTCATTGGTGACCACGGCCATGGAATAACGGTCGCGCATGGCCTTCAAGAGCATTTCGCAAAGGGTCGTCTTGCCCGAGCCGACGGGGCCGCCAATACCGATGCGCAGAGGACCGTTGAGGCTCTTGGTCATGGACGTCTCCTTGGGTCAGGTCAGGCGCAGGACGATCAGCGCCAGGAAGCCGGCGCCGAGGAAGAGGCAGAGCGGGGAATAGACGCGGGCGTCGTTGAGGCGGAAGTTGGGTTCGGGCGTGATCGAGGCCCACCAGGGCGTGTAGCCGACCACGCCGCGGGCGAGGAATACCGTGGCCAGGGCGAAGCCGACGAGGTTCAATTGCCAGCCGCCGCTGTCGTGATCGGCCAAGGCCAGGGCAAAGCATCCGGCAGCGAAGGTGGCCACGGCGACGGCCAGAGAAGCCAGCCTTGGCGGCATGCGCTCGATATCCTTGAAGCCGACCACCGTCTGGGCCAGCAGCTTTTCATTGCGGATCGGCCAGGTGCGGCCGAGGGCCCAGGTGAGATGGGCGATGGACACGGCAAAGAGGCCAATGAACATGAAGGAGGCGACAAGCATGTTCATGACCGGAAAATCCTCGTGGGCAGGGTTTCGTGCTGCATCTGGGCAATATCTGCGCCATAGGCCACGCTGCCAATATCGTCCAGTGCGGCATTGAGGCACAGATCGGCCAGGGTCGCGATCTCCGGCTCCAGCGTGGCCATGATGGCCAGGCCGTCGGACTGGCCGATGGGGACGAGGCGGACGGAAACCGAAACCTGGGAATGCACGGTGGCCGTTAGGAAGGCGACGAGGGTCGCTCGACGGTCGATGCCATGGGCACCGGCGAGGGCGCCGACCGCAATCGGATAGGGGCAAGGCTGGGGCAGGGTCAGCAGCGCTTCGGTGGGCCAGGCGGCACTGGCCAAAGCGAAGGCATTGCCTGTGATCACGGTCTCGGCGTGGCGCTCGCGGGCGGGGGTGAGCGCCAGGCAGAGGTCGGCCAGTTCGGCGAGCTTGTCCGGGTCGGCATGCCCGGCATGAGCGTGGGTGAGAAGGATGGCGTCGGTCCGGAGGCCGCCATGGTGGAGCGTGCCGGCGATCCAGTCCTGGGTGGTTGTCCGGTCTTTCACCTTGCCCGCAACGATTGCGGTTTCGAGTCCTGCCGACCAGGCAAAGGCGCCCACCGGGAAGGCGGGTGAGAGCCAGGTGAGGAGCCTTTGCAGATCACTCATTTGCGGTTGAGGAGGGCGTGGCCAGTGTCGCCATGCGAATGGCCGTGATAGGCGCCATGCTCGGCAAAGAAGGGCTCGCTGACATTGGCGACGGTGGCGCCGAGGCCCTCGAGCATGGTCTTGAGGACATGATCGCGCTTGATCAGGATGCGGTTCGGCTCCAGTTGCGCCGGGGTGTGGCGATTGCCGATATGCCAGGCGAGGCGGAGCAGGTGGCCCTGGTCCTTGCCGCGGACCTCGTAGAGCAGTTCCTCGGCGGCGATGACTTCCACCAGCCGTCCGTCCTCGAGCTTGAGGACCTGTCGGTCCTCCAGCGTCGTGGTCTGGGGAAAGTCGAGCAGGACTTCGTCGCCATGGACCAGCCGCAGGAGTTTGCGGCGAACCCGACGTTCGTCATGTTCGAGCACGACCAGATCATAGGGAATGCCCTGGCCATGATCGGGCGGCAGGATGGAGACGACACGCTGCATAGGGTACTCTTTGGGCTCGGTCAGGGGGTGTTGCTGGCTTCGGTGCAGGTGGCGATGGGCTCTGCGTCCTCGTCCTGCATCAGGTCGCGCAGGGTAGCCTCGCCCTGGTGGCTCCACCATTCATAGGGACCGGAGACATAGCGGGCACCCGAGGCGGAGACAGTGCTGGCAAAGACCAGCGCCTCGCCCTCGACCGGGACAATGGCGAGGAAATTGGGTGCGGCGTTGATGTACTGGACGCTCAGCGCGGAATCGTCTTCGCAGAGGTAATTGACCACGCTCCGCTCGATA
>CBFGPB010000342.1:0-2967 GCA_965650545.1 uncultured Devosia sp.
CTGGGCCTCTCCAAGCGGACGGTCGAGGCTCATCGGCTCCGGCTTGCCCGCTCGGCCGGTGTCGCCAACAGCGCCGAACTCATGACCTGGTTCGCGGCGCAATCCGAACCGCCCATCGAACGTTAGCGGCCCCGTGCTGCCAGCAGGGCCTGGGCGATCTCGACAAATCCCAGACCCGCGGGGCGGGACGTGATCCAGCGGGGCTTGGAGGGCAGGTCGCCCAGGATCGGCGCGATATTGGCGACCCCGAAGGACATGCCGACAAAGCCGAACATCGGCGCATCATTGCGCGAATCCCCGACAAAGGAGACGAAGCGCGCCACGTCTCCTTCGGCAACGCCCATGCGCTGCAGCACCCGCGCGCTCATGGTCTGCTTGTCATAATCGCCCAGCCAGGTGTTGATATGCACCGAGCTGATGGCGACGGCGCCGCCCAGGGCGCGGATGCGGGCGGCCAGGTCATCGACCTCGGCGCGGTCGTGCCCGACAATGTCGATGGCAACATCGGCGACGCGCAGGCACTGATCATGGGCCAGCCGGAAGCGGTCGCCCAGGAGAGGCCGAATGGCGGCCAGATGCTCCTGCTGCCGTTGTTGCTGGCGCTGCTCGTCGTCCCAGAATTCGAACTCGGCGCGATTGCCGCGCGCCGTCATGACGAAGGCGCCGCTTTCCCCGATGGCCGCAGCCACCGGCCAGGCCCGCACGATATGTTCGCACCAGCCCGCCGAGCCGCCAGTGACCGGCACGATGCGTATGCCGGCGTCGGAGAGATCCCAGAGCGCCTTATAGGTCTGCGGCAGGAGCCGCCCCTCGGTGGTCAGCGTGTCGTCGATATCGGTGAAGAGATATTGCACCGCGCTGAGGTCTTCGGGCGCGGGGGCGGGACCCTGGAACATTAGGCCGGCTCCTGATCGCACAGCACCACTTCAGTGCCGGCTTCGGCCAAGGCTGCTGCGGCCTTGCCGTCAGCCGGCAGCCGGTCGGTAAACAGGGCAGTGATCCGGCTGAAGGGAACCACGCGGACCGAGGCGTCGCGCGTCCACTTGCTGACATCGGCGGCCAGGAACTGCACACGCGAATTGGCGATCAGCGTCGTTGTGGTCTGGGCTTCGGAATAGCTGAAGTCGAGCACGCCCTTTTCCGGGTCGAGCGCGCCGGCGCCGATGACCGCATAGGAGGCGTAGAACTTTTCGAAGAACTGCAGCGAATCCGAGCCGACCACGTCGCGGTCATTGTGCCGGAGCAGGCCGCCGGTCATGTGCACCTCGACCTGCGGCGCGTCGCACAGCATCAGCGCCACGTCGATATTGTTGGTGACGACACGCAGCCCGTCATGGCCGCGCAGGGCCTCGGCGACGAATTGCACCGTGCTGCCGATGCCCATGAAGACGGTCGAACCCGGTTCGATGGCGGCCGCTACGCGCGCGGCGATGCGGCGCTTGGCGGCGCTGTTGAGGGCGGCGCGGGCATTGATCGAGATATTGCGGCTCTCGACGGGGGCATCGACGCCGCCGTGAAAGCGTCGGGCATAGCCGAGGTCGCACAGGGCATTGATGTCGCGCCGGATCGTCTGCGTGGTCACGGCATAGCGGCTGGCGAGGTGCTCGATATATTGAGCCCCCTCGGCCTCGATCAGGGCCAGAATGTCGCGTTGCCGGCTCGACAGCATGTCTTGCCCCATCTTGCCCACGCTACCCCAGGAAGACCTTCGGATCGTCGGTGATAACCCCGGTCAGGCCCGCACCCCAGAAGGACACGAGCTGGACCGGATCGTTGCAGGTCCAGGCCCGCACCTTGATGCCGCGCTTCGTCGTCTCCTCCAGCATGCCGATGCTGAGGGCCTTGAAATGCATGTGGATGGTCGTGGCCGGAATGGCGGCGAGCTGGTCGGCCCAGTCTTCCGGCGGCCGTTCCCAGAGCATGGCCATTTCGAGATCCGGCTCCAGCGCATGCATGGCCTTGAGGGCCTCGGGATCGAAGCTCGAGATCATGATCCGCGTATCGGCCGATCGCTTGCCGATATCGGCCTGCACGGCCCGCACGAGCTGGTCGAGCGACTGGTGATGGGGATGCTGCTTGATCTCGACATTGGCGCTGAGGCCGAGTTCCCCCAGGGCCTTGATGGTCTCGGCCAGGGTCGGGATGCGCTCGCCGGCAAAGCGCGGGTCGAACCAGCTGCCGCCATCCAGCGCGCCGATCTGGGCGGCGGAAAGCGCGCCCAGCGATCCCTTGCCCGAACTGGTGCGATCGACGCTGTCATCGTGGATGACGACCAGCGTGCCATCGGCGCTGAGCGCCACGTCCAGCTCGACCCATTTGGCGCCTGCCTCGGCGGCCGCGCGGAAGGCGGCAATGGTGTTTTCGGGCGCAATGGCCGAAGCGCCGCGATGCGCCTGGACTTCGTCGCGGGAGGGGCCGGTGGGGAAAGCAGATGTCATGACGCGGGTCTTCTTGTGAGAGTGGCAGGCCCTTAGGCTGATTTTGCTACAGATTTGCGACAGCTTCGTCGGTTCGCCGTCCGCTTTGGGCGTTGAAGGGGTGAACATCTTCCAATGCTGCATGCAGGACGATCGACGCCGCCTCTTCGAGCTCCGGGCGTCCCGGTACGCTCACCACCACGGACTGGTCAAGATTGTCCATCTTGACGTGCAGGTGGCTCTCGCCCCCGATCGGCTCCAGCAGTTCCACCGTGCCGCGAATGACCAGCGACGGACCATCCGGCGGACCCACGAACAGCGAGTCGGGCCGGATGCCGACAATGTCGGTTCCCGGCGGCAGGCTCGATAGGGCCGGATTGTCCGCCAGCGCTGCTGTGGGCAGCAGGTTCATGGGCGGCGAGCCGATGAACCCGGCCACGAACAGGGTCGCGGGCCGGTCATAGACTTCGGTGGGCGTGCCGATCTGTTCGACGAGCCCGCCATTCATCACCACCAGCCGGTCGGCCAGGGTCATGGCTTCGAGCTGGTC
>CBFGPB010000343.1:0-2966 GCA_965650545.1 uncultured Devosia sp.
GCCGATGACAGCTTGACCGATGCCGAGGTGCTCGAAGCCTTCATCGTGCAGTTCTACGAGGATCGGACCCCGCCAAAGCTCGTCCTGCTCAGCCACGAAATGACCGAGCCGGCGCTGATCGAGGAGGCCCTTTCCAGCCGCGCCGGCCGCAAGGTGCGCCTCGAAGTGCCCCAGCGCGGCGAAAAGCGCGACCTGGTCAATCACGCCCTCAACAATGCCCGCGAGGCCCTCGGCCGCCAATTGGCCGAAGGCGCCTCCAACCGGACCCTGCTCGAAGGCGTGGCCGAGGTCTTCAGCCTCGAGGAAACGCCCCGCCGCATCGAGGTCTATGACAATTCCCACATTTCCGGCACCAACGCCGTTGGCGCCATGATCGTGGCGGGCGAGGAAGGCTTCTCAAAAAAGCACTATCGGACCTTCAACATCAAATCGACCGACATCACCCCGGGCGACGATTTCGGCATGATGCGCGAAGTGCTGACCCGCCGCTTCTCCCGCCTCGCCGCCGAAAGCGAGACCGACGCCGAGGACGAACAGACCGGCATGCCGGATTGGCCCGATGTGGTCTTCATCGACGGCGGCGCAGGCCAGCTCAATGCGGTGCGCGAGGTCATCGCCGAACTGAACCTGCCGCGCGAAGTTACCTTCATCGGCATCGCCAAGGGCGAGGAGCGCGACGCGGGCCGCGAGAAGTTCTTCATGGAAGGCAAGGACGCCTTCATGCTGCCGCACCGCGATCCGGTCCTCTACTATGTCCAGCGGCTGCGCGACGAAGCCCACCGCTTCGCCATTGGCACCCATCGCGCCCGGCGCAAGAAGGACGTGGTCAAGAACCCGCTCGACGAGATCGAAGGCATCGGCCCGGCGCGCAAGCGCGCTCTGCTCAACCATTTCGGCTCCGCCAAGGCCGTCTCCCGCGCCTCGCTTCTCGATCTGGAGGCCGTGCCGACGATCTCCAAGGCCATGGCACAACTGATCTACGATCACTTCAATCGGACCTGACGCCGGGCTGGCTCTAGCGCCTTGAAAGGCTTACACTCTCCGGCGTTCTGGGGAGGATGTCGTCATGCTGCATGCAATCCCGGTCGAGGAACGCCCCGCACTCGAACCAGGCGTCGTCGCGGCCAGCGTCTATGCCAATGGCCAGCGCCTGGCGGACATCAGTGTCGACGACGCAGGCGGCTGGGCAGCACGACCCGGTCATGTGGTCTGGATTGGCCTTTTCGAACCGAGCGAGGCGCTGCTCGCCCGCGTCCAGCGTCAGTTCAACCTGCATGACCTGGCCATTGAGGACGCCCGCAAGGCCCATCAGCGGCCCAAGCTCGAACAGTATGGCGATTGCGTCTTCATCGTCGCCCGCACCGCGCACATGGTCGACGGCCGCATCAGCTTCGGCGAAACCCATATCTTCGTGGGCAAGGGCTACATCGTCTCGGTCCGGCACGGCGCCTCGACCTCCTACGCCCCGGTGCGCCAGCGCGCCGAATCCTGCCCCACCGTCCTCTCGCACGGCGAGGATTACATCCTCTATGCACTGCTCGATTTCATCGTCGACAACTACATGCCCGTCCTCGAGACCGTGAATGCCGAGGTCGAGGAAGTGGAGGACAAGGTCGTCGCGGGCGAGCTCGGCCAAGCCGAAGTCATGCGGCTCTACATGCTCCGCCGCGATCTTTTGCGCCTGCGCAACGCCGCCTCCGCGCTTGTCGATGTCTGCCGCCGGGTGCAGCGCGTCGAGGTTCGCCCGATCGAAGCCTCCATGCAGCCCCTCTTCCGCGACGTGACCGATCATATTCACCGCGTCCAGGACGAGATCGACGCCCTGCGCGAGGTGCTGGCCTTTGCCTTCGAAGCTTCGATGATGGCCGGACAGGTGCAGCAGACGCACATTTCCCGCCGCCTGGCCGCCTGGGCGGCCATCTTGGCCGTGCCCACTGCCGTCGCCGGCATCTATGGCATGAATTTCGAGTTCATGCCGGAGCTCAAATGGCAATACGGCTACGTCGTTGTCCTCGGCGCCGTCACCGCCATCTGCCTCACCCTGTACTACCGTCTGCGCAAGAGCGGCTGGCTCTGAACGATCCTTCGCCCGCGATCGAAAAATGTCGAACCTGCCGGGCCTCGTTCGTCGCACTGGCATCCCCCACAGGAGAGATACCGATGAAATTCCTCACCATGGTCAAGACCCTCAACCCCGAGGTTGCCAGCAACCCGCCCGCCGAACTCATGGCCGCCATCGTCCAGCTCGGCATGGAGGCCGGCATCAAGATGACCGACACCGGCGGCATGGCCCTGGCTGGCACCGTCACCACCCGAAAGGGCCAGATGGTGACCGACGGCCCCTTTGCCGAGGCCAAGGAAATGGTCGGCGGCTACGCCATCTACGAGCTCGACAACTACCCCGAGATCGTCCGCTGGACCGAGCGCTTCGTCGACCTGCACCGCAAGTACTGGCCCGAATGGGACGGCGAAGTCACAATCCTGCAGCTCCAGCAATTCAGCATGGCCGGCTGAGCCAAAGCGCTCACGGGCCGCAAAGAATCGGCTAGCTTCCCTATCCCAAGGGGAGCGCCTCCGATGACACCGATCATATCCGCTTCTGGCGTCGGCAAGACCTTTCGCCAGCTCAAGCGCCAGTCCGGCCTTGGGGGCGCGATAAGAAGCCTGTTCTCGCGCGACTACACCGAAATCCGCGCTGTCGATGGCATATCCTTCGTCATCGAACCGGGGGAGGCGGTCGGCTATCTCGGCCCCAATGGCGCCGGCAAATCGACCATGATCAAGATGATGACCGGCATTCTGACGCCCAGCGCCGGTACTCTCTCTGTGCTCGGCCGGGAGCCGCATTCCAGTCGCATGCTCAACGCCCGCGAAATCGGCGTCGTCTTCGGCCAGCGCAGCCAGCTCTGGTGGGACCTGCCGGTCCGCGACAGTTTCGATCTCAACCGCCACATCTACGACATTCC
>CBFGPB010000344.1:0-2962 GCA_965650545.1 uncultured Devosia sp.
GTCGCGATCAGGATGCCGATGAGTTCGAAGGAAAGGGCGTGACGGATACGGTCGGCGGTGGTCCGCATGGAAAGCTCCATGAGTTCCGGGCCGTCCCGTGGCGCTGTCCCGGTCTGGGGGAGGTCGTCCTCGCTTGTCGGGGGATATAGACCGGTCGGGATCGGCGGACAAGCGTCAGCGGGCATTTCCGGTATGCGGTCAGATTATCGCGCGTCCGAACCGCAAAACCGCTGACACTTTTGCTGGACGCGCTCTAGCGCAGGGCGAAGACGCCGGAGCGGACTGGCGCGCTGCCGCCCATGTCGGCGACGAGGTATTCGGCGACGAGTTCGAGACGCTCCAGCGGCAGGTCGCGGCGGAAGGGGTCACCCACGAGCACCGTTGCGCCACCGTCGGCCAAAGTGGAGAGGTCAGCCAGGGTCTCGGCCATGACCTCAGGCGTGTAGAAGACGTCGCCGGCCAGAACCACATCGACATCGGGCAGGTCCGACCCGGTCCAGGGGGTGAGCTGGACACCATTGGCAGCGGCATTGAGCCCGATCGCCACCTGCCCGACAACATCGCGCTCCAAGGCGATGACAGTGCTCGCCCCCGCCTTCAGGGCGGCAATGCCGACGAGGCCCGAGCCGGCGCCGAAATCGAGGATGGACCTGCCGGCAACCGCTTCGGGATGGTCCCTGAGATAGAGCGCCAGCGCTGCTCCGCCACCCCAGGCATAGGCCCAATAGGGGGGCGTCTGGTCGTGGTCTTCGCTCGCCAGCCAGGCATTGAGCCCGCTTTGCGGGGTGGGCGCATGGATGGATATGTCGGGGCGGAAGGGCAGGGCGCGCAGGGGCATGCGGTCCCGGATGAAGCTTTCGGCGCGGTGTGTCACTCCGGCAGCTGGCACGCATCCACCCACTTGTTGCCGCAGAGTTCGGCCAGCCGGTCCACCGACAGTTTCACCGAGGCATGCGTGTCGCCGCCGGCCGGAATGACGAGGTCATAGATCTTGAGCGACGCGTCGAGATAGATCGGCAGTGGCGCCGGCAGGCCAAAGGGACAGACCCCGCCGACCTGGTGGCTGGTCAGGCGCAAGACATCCTCGGCCCCCAGCATGCGCGGCCGCCCACCAAAGGCGGCCTTCGACTTCTGGTTGTCGAGCCGCGCATCGCCGCGCGTCACCAGCAGGAACTCCTCGCCATTGACCTTGATGCAGAGCGTCTTGGCAATCTGGCCCGGTGCGACCCCGTGTACGCTCGCGGCCAGGTCCACCGTGGCGGTGGATTTGTCGGTGACGATGACGGAAAGGTCGGGCGCGCGGGCGGCGAGGTCCGAACGGACGGTGTCGAGGCTCATCAGTCTCTCTCAGAACAGCTTTGCCAGTTTCTCTTCATAGTCGGCGCGCATCTTGTAGTGCAGCGGGGTCCTCAAGGCGCGCTGCATGAATTCGGGCTCCAGGTCGCGCTCCTTGTCGAGCGCCAGGAGTTGGCTCACGCTGATGCGGTCGCCCTGGAACGGCTTGTGGCGCACCGGTTCTCCCGCATGCACCGAGCCGGCCTCGATCACGCGGCAATAGGCGCCGGGACGCCCCGCCTCGAAGAACTGCTTGACCCAGGCTGGATTGCCCATGCGCGCGGCAAACGTGGCGCAGGGCGTGCGATGCGAGGTCACTTCGAGCACAAGCCTGCCGATCTCGAAACGGTCGCCAACGCAGATGCTCCGTCCCTCGACCCCGCCAATCGTGAGATTCTCGCCGAACGTGCCGGGTGCGATTTCGCGCTCGAGGACCTTGCTCCACCAGGCATAGTCATCGGCGAAATAGACATAGACCGCCTGATCGACCCCGCCGTGATGCTTGCGGTTGATGATGGCGTCGCCCTCGAGGCCCTGCTTGGAGATGGCGACTTCGGCGTCGTCGGCCACCGGCTCCTTGTAGATTCCCGTCATCGAGGATTTGTTGGGAACGGGCCGTGCTTGGCCAATGTTGACACTGATGAGGATGGCCAAAACCTAGTTCTCCCGGCTGGCAAAGAAGCGGGCCGTAGCCCGCAGGCCGTCGGCCCGGGGTCCAAACGTGCGAAGAGCCGAAATGGCTTCATTGACCGTTGCGTCGAGCACTTTGCGCGCGCCCTCGAGCCCGAGCCGCGCCACGACGGTCTGCTTGCCCAGGGCAGCATCTTTGCCGGTGGCCTTGCCCATCGCTTCGGGCGTGGCCGTCACATCAAGGATGTCGTCGGCGAGCTGGAAGGCCCGCCCGGCGGCCTCGGCATAGGCGGTGAGCGCAGACAGGGCACGCGGATCGGCCCCGCCCAGGATCGCCCCCATGCGTACCGAGGCGCGGATCAGCGCGCCGGTCTTCATGGCTTGCATGGTGGCGATTTCGGCCTCGGTGAAGCCGCTGGTCTCGCCCTCGATATCGCGCATCTGCCCGCCGACCATGCCACCGGCGCCGCTGCCCGCTGCCAGCTCGGCCACGAGGCGGATGCGCGTTTCGGGCTCGGGGTGACAGGCCGGGTCGGCGAGAATGGCAAAGGCCTGGGTGAGCAGGGCATCGCCGGCGAGAATGGCCGTGGCTTCGTCATAGGCCTTGTGCACGGTGGGGCGGCCGCGCCGTAGGTCGTCATCGTCCATGGCCGGCAGGTCGTCATGGATCAGCGAGTAGCAGTGCACCATTTCGACGGCGAGACCGGCCACCAGGCTCGCCTCACGCGGCACCGAGAAGATCGCGGCGGTCTGGCGTACCAGCAGCGGTCGCAGTCGCTTGCCGCCTTCGAGGCTGCCATGGCGCATGGCGGCGACGACCCGATCGGCGGCGGGGCCGGGGCCGGAAAGCCGTGCGCCTGTCAGATGGTCTGAAAGCCCGGCCTCGATGGCCCGGGCGCAATCGGCGCTGTCGGCGGAAAAGTCATACATGGCTGTGTTGCTAGCCGGTTGGGGAAGGGTGGGCAAGGGGTGCGCGGCGGCAGCCCCCTCATCCGGC
>CBFGPB010000345.1:0-2892 GCA_965650545.1 uncultured Devosia sp.
ACGGACATGATCCCCGCCAATTGCATCAGCGTGGTCGGCACGACAGCGCTTGCCGTTGCGGTGATTGTCGAACCGTTCTTGTCGATCGAGATGTCGCCGAGATCGTAGTCGGCCAGCCGCGTCTGGGCGCTGAACCAGTCTTCGATGACCTCTTCGAGGTCGTCGGTATCCAGATTGTCGATCTGCTTGATGGCTGCGATCAGAGCCAGGTCGAGCTCCGCCTGCATTTCCGAATAGGCGCCATAGGCGCGCAGGAAGTCGACGCTCACTCCGGCGCCGACAAGAACCACCGGTAAGAGTAGCCCAAATGTGACTGCGATATTGCCTCCAATGGATGAGGCAAATGATCGTGCAATTTTTTGCACGATTCGGAGTGTTTTCAAGGCCGTCCAACCCAGAAACGTTTTCGATACGCAGTTTTTACGACTAAGTTCTGAACCCGAAATTAATCATGAAGCCGCGGCGGCGGGCTTTTTATCGAGTTCCGCCGCCTATCAGGGAAAGAATCGTTGTGTAGACCGGTCTACTGAAAGTTTTTCTTGGCTAACGATAGATCACAGCAATACCCGCGACCGAATTGTCCTGGCGGTGAATGTCGACCCCTGAGGGGAGGGTAATTTCAATACTGCCATGCGCATCCCAGCGCGGCGCCAGGTCGACTGCGGCAGCCACCGAAACGAAGCTGGCCGCATCAAAGGGGACATCTTCGCCCGGAGGGACCAAAGCAGCCTGGATATTGGGCGGAGTGTTCCCGCAATCGCGCGAAAAGGTCACCAGGTCGAACTGATTGTCGGGCGAGGTCAGGCGCGCCGTCTCGGTGACGGTGCAGGCGGGGACCAGATCATTGACGAACCACACGGTCATGCCGATCATGAGTGCCGGGCCGCCTGTGAGGGCCAGGAGGACTACCAGGGGCATCTTGGTGGACTTGGCCATGGCTGTGGAAAACTCTCTGCTTGTGACTGAGCGCGGACGAATTTTCTGATTGCGCATCGGATTGATCCGAAAACCGCGTCGCACTTTCCGGCTCGATGCACTAGATAACACACATGCGCTTCACCGATACGTTCCTGGACGAAATCCGCCAGCGCCTGCCGATCACGCAGGTGGTGGGCGAGCACGTGCTATGGGACAAGCGCAAGAGCCAGCCGGGCAAGGGCGACATGTGGGCTTGCTGCCCCTTCCACGCCGAGAAAAGCCCGAGCTTTCACGCCGATGACCGGCGTGGCATCTATCATTGCTTCGGCTGCGGGGCGAGCGGCGACCATTTCCGGTTCCTCACCGAAAAGGCGGGGATGAGCTTTCCCGAGGCGGTGGAGAAGCTGGCCGGCATGGCCGGTGTGCCGATGCCGGCGCGGGACGAGCGTACCGAGAAGCGCGAGGCGGCGCAGCGCACGCTGGTCGACGTGATGGAACTGGCGACCAAGTATTTCGAGGCGGCGCTGGCGCACAATATCGGGGCGCGGGCGCGCGGGTACCTGTTCGAGCGCGGCGTGTCGCCGGCCAGCCAGGCGCGGTTTCGCATCGGCTTTGCCCCCGACAGCCGCAACGGGCTCAAGGAGCACCTGGCGGCCAATGGGGTTTCGGCCCAGGCCATGGTGGATACGGGCCTCGTCACCAGCCGCGACGACGATCCGCTGACCTATGACCGGTTCCGCAACCGCGTCATGTTCCCGATCACCGACTTTCGCGGGCGGGTCATCGCATTCGGTGGCCGGGCCATGAGCGCCGATGTGCCGGCCAAGTATCTCAACTCGCCGGAAACCGAGCTCTTTTCCAAGCGGCAGACGCTCTACAACGGGTTCACCGCCAAGACTGCGGCCCGCGAGGGCGCCAGCGTCATCGTCGTGGAAGGCTATCTGGACGTGATTGCAGCGGTCTCGGCGGGCTTCGAGGGTACCGTGGCGCCGCTTGGCACGGCCCTGACCGAGGAGCATGTGCAACTGCTCTGGCGGATGAGCGATACGCCGATCCTCTGCTTTGATGGCGACAAGGCGGGGCTCAAGGCGGCAGAACGGGCGGCCGACCTGATCCTGCCGCATCTCAAGCCCGGCAAGACCGTGAAGATCGCCACCCTGCCGGAAGGGCAGGATCCGGACGACCTCATCAAGGCGCAGGGCAGGGCCGCCTTTGCCGAGGTGATCGAGAAGGCGCGCAGCCTTTCGGACATGGTCTGGAGCTTCGAGACCGGCGGCCTCGTGCCGGAGGCGCCCGAAGAGCGCGCGGCGCTGCAGGCGCGGCTGCGCGAGCGGGCCAATGGCATCCAGGATTCCACGGTGCGTTTCCACTACCAGCAGGCTTTTGACGAGAAATTGAAGGCCTTCTTTGCGCCGCTGCGGCAGGGCGGGCGCGAGAACTGGCGGGGCGGCGGCAAGCCGGCCTATGGGCAGAGCGGGGCCTATGGCTATCCGTCGCGCGGAACGCCGCGGCTAGTCGTCTCCGATACCTTGCGGAATTCGCGCCTCTTGCGGGCGGGGGCCGTGGCCGATGCTTCCCCACGCGAAGCCACGATCATCCTGACGCTGGTCAATCACCCGGCCCTGGTTGAAGACCATTTCGAGGGCCTGGCGGCGCTCGATTGCGAAACGCCGGTGGCGCAGAAGGTGCTGGGCGACATCCTGGCGCTGGCCGTGCGGCATCATGATATTTCGGCGGACGACATGCGCGCAGCCCTGGGCGTGCGCGGGCATGGGCCGGCGCTGGAGCGCATGACCGATACGCTGGCCCGGCAGGGCGTCTGGCAAGTGGGGCCGGAGACGGCCCGTGTGGATGCCGAGACCGGATTAAGCCACGCGCTGGCCTTGCATAACAAGAAAGTTCAGCTAAATAGGGAACTGAAGGCAGCCGAAGCGGCGCTGGGCGAAGACCCGAGCGAAGAAACCTTTGAAAGGC
>CBFGPB010000346.1:0-2889 GCA_965650545.1 uncultured Devosia sp.
GAGGCGCCCAGAAAGGCGCGACGGGAGAGCTGTGTGCTCATGAGAATGCTCCAATATCTGAAGGGACCGGGGCGGCTTCATAGCCGCATTCAACCTCAGATATGGATGGGCGGTCGGAGCAGGCTGGAGCGCCAGGCGGCAGACCCTTGTGCTGCAGGCAAGGGTTCTGGCGCCATATGGGCTTCCACTTCACCTGTTGACACGATGGTCAGCGGCAAGCCCAGGCAGGATGGGCAGGCCTGCTGAATGCAGCTATCGGCACCTGGCGCCTGGTCCTGCCCCGCGCTCTTTGTTTCGTGCCCATGGTGTCCACAGGGCTCGGAAACAGCGGCCTGGGCGTGATGCGCGGGAGCATGCGCGGACGCAGCCATGGCCATGGAGGCGTTGATCGTCAACGCCATCAACAAGGCCAGGACTGTCCGAACAAGACCGCTCATGGCAGACTTTTTGATCAATTCCGAAGTCAAGGGACTGCCATATGGCAGGCTTAAGTGATCACGCGGTCGGGGCCAATAAACCGCATGTAAACGTAGTCGCCCTGTCCATCAAATGCCACGACGTCGTAGGCATCGAGCGTGCCGCCTCCGGGCCCCTCCATGCCGGGAGAGCCGATTGGCATGCCCGCAACAGCTAGTCCTGAGATCTGTGGGCGCTCCTCAAGCAACGCCAAGAGGGCCTCGGCGGGCACGTGACCCTCAACAACATATCCCTCGATTGTCGCCGTGTGGCATGAACGAAGCTCGGCTGGCACTCCGAGATTGTCCTTAACGGCTTCCATCTCTTCGATCTCTTCTACGTCAACCGCAAATCCGGCTTGCTCAAGGTGGCGCGCCCAACCGGTGCAACAACCACACCAGGGATCTTTCTTGATCGAGATTGCCGGGCTTGCGTCTTGCGCCAGCGCCGGCCCCAGCAAGTTCGCGCCCGCGAGGCTCACGGCTCCAATGGCAAAAGTACGTCGGGTGATCAGCATGGGGAGCCTTTGAATCCAAGAAAACCGTTCAAATCATGCGCTGTCATTCTGTCCGCGTGATGGCAAGCCGGACAAGGCGACCATAAGACCGCTTTGCCCGACCGCATTGATCTGGCGCAATCAGGCGGCCAGCGTGCCGGAGTATCCCGCCAGCTTGATGGCATCGGCGATGTCCTGCGCGGGGCGGGCCGTTTCCACCTGCACCTTGCGGGCGGCGACGTCGATCTTGATTTCGCAAGTCGGGTCCGTGCTTTTGACGGCCTTTTCGATGGTCGAAGCGCAATGGCCGCAGGTCATGTCGGTGACAGTAAAGTTGTACATGTCGTGTCCTTTCTGGTTGAGACACGATGGAAGATGGTTCTTCCCACGGTGGGAGGGTCAAGGCCCGATCTGCAGATTTTTCAGTTTAGGACTTTCTCGCAAAAAGGCGCTTGACCTTACCAACGTTGGAAGCCCCAGATGGAATGGCAGTCGAAATGAAAGGACTGCAAAATGTCTACGGACACCATCTCTTCCGGATCCAGTTTCGAGTTCCCCATTGAAGGCATGACCTGTGCCTCCTGCGTGCTGCGCGTGGAAAAGGCTATTGCCGCCGTCCCCGGTACGATCAAGGCCATTGTCAACCTGGCCACCGAGCGGGCGAGTGTCGAAACAGATGGGTCGGTGCAACCGAGCGCCATCATCGCCGCCATCAACTCGGCCGGTTATGAAACCAGCGTCGAAAGCTTCGAACTCGAAATTGAGGGCATGACCTGCGCTTCGTGCGTCGGGCGCATCGAACGGGCTCTGTCGGCCGTACCTGGCGTCATCAGTGCCAGTGTCAATCTCGCCACCGAAAAGGCCACCATCAGTGCAACGGGTGGTCTGGTCACGCGCGCCGTGCTTGAAGCGACGGTCAAGGAGGCTGGCTATGACGTCCGTCAGGTCGCGTCCGAAGCCGGTGCCGAGCCGGTTCCCGCCGCCGACCGCAAGGCGGCCGAGGCCCGCAAGCTCAGCTGGGCCTTCGGCCTCTCGGCAGTGTTGACTGCCCCGCTCTTCGTCATGGAAATGGGCTCGCACTTCATTCCGGCGGTGCACATGTTCATCATGAACACCATCGGCATGCAGACCAATCACTATCTGCAGTTCATCCTGGCCACCGTCGTCCTGTTTGGGCCTGGCCTTCGTTTTTTCCAGAAGGGTATTCCGGCCTTGCTGCGCGGCGCCCCGGACATGAACTCGCTCGTCGTCCTGGGCACGTCGGCCGCCTGGGGCTTCTCCGTCGTCTCCACCTTCTTTGGCGGCCTGCTGCCTGCCGGCACCGCCAATGTCTATTATGAAGCGGCAGCGGTCATCGTGACGCTGATCCTTCTCGGGCGTCTCCTTGAAGCGCGCGCCAAGGGCCGCACCAGCCAGGCCATCCAGCGCCTCGTCGGCTTGCAGGCCAAGACCGCGCGCGTTGTGCGCGACGGGGCCGTGATTGAACTGCCGCTCGAGGCCGTCCGTGCCGGCGACCGCATCCAGATTCGCCCCGGCGACAAGGTTCCGGTCGATGGTATCGTGCGGTCTGGTGAGTCCTATGTTGACGAAGCCATGATCACCGGCGAGCCTATTCCCGTCCGCAAGGGCGAGGGTGACGAAGTCGTTGGCGGCACGATCAACAAGACCGGCTCCTTCGAATTCGAAGCCACCAAGGTCGGCGCGGACACGCTTCTGGCGCAGATCATCCGCATGGTCGAGGCCGCCCAGGGCTCCAAGCTGCCCATCCAGGCGCTGGTCGATCGCGTCACCGGGGTCTTTGTCCCAGTCGTCATTGCCATCGCTCTGGCCACCTTTGCCGTCTGGTTTGTGTTTGGCCCGTCGCCGCAGCTCACCTTCGCCCTGGTCAATGCCGTTGCCGTGCTGATCATCGCCTGCCCGTGTGCCATGGGCCTGGC
>CBFGPB010000347.1:0-2886 GCA_965650545.1 uncultured Devosia sp.
GGGTGACCGCGCCCGTGCCGCCGTCCAGGATACGCACCTTGAAGTCGACCAGTTCGAGGTCCTCGATACGGGACGAAAACTTGCCCAGGTCCTTGCGCAGGGCCTGATCGAGGGCATTGACCGGGCCATTGCCCTCGGCCACCGACATCAGCAATTCGCCATCGACCCGGATCTTGACCACAGCCTCCGTGACGGTGACCTCGTCGCCCAGGGCATTGTGCCGGCGCTCGACCATGGCGCGATAGTGCTCGACATCGAAGAAATCGGGCAGCGTGCCAAGGACGCGGCGGGCCAGCACGGCGAAGGAGGCATCGGCGCCATCATAGGAATAGCCGCGGGCTTCGCGCTCCTTGACCGTGGCCAGCAGCCTTTCCAGACGCGGATCATCCTTGCCAAGCACGATCTTGTGCCGCGCCAGTGCCGTCAGCAGGTTCGACTTGCCGGCCTGTTGGCTGACCATGATGGAGCGCTCATTGCCGACGCTTTCGGGCGGCACATGCTCGTAGGTGGAAAAATCCTTGAGCAGCGCAGAAGCATGAATACCGGCCTTGGTGGCAAAGGCCGAAGCCCCGACATAGGGCGCCTGGCGGGCCGGTGCGCGGTTGAGCCGATCGTCGAAGGCGCGGGAAATATGGGTCAGGTTGGCGAGCTGGGCCGGCGTCACACCAGTCTCGAAACGCTCGGCATAATAAGGCTTTAGAACCAGAGTTGGAATCAATGTGACAAGATTGGCATTGCCGCAGCGCTCGCCCAGGCCATTGAGCGTGCCCTGGATCTGGCGCACGCCGGCTTCCACCGCCGCCAGTGCGTTGGCGACGGCCTGGCCGGTATCGTCATGCGGATGGATGCCCAACCGGTCGCCCGGGGCGATGGTCATGACGTCCCTGACAATCTCGCTCACCTCGGAGGGCATGGTGCCGCCATTGGTGTCGCAGAGGACAACCCAGCGGGCGCCGGCCTCCAGCGCCGCCTGGACGCAGGCCAGCGCGTAGGTGCGGTTGGCCTTGTAGCCATCGAAGAAATGTTCGAGATCGATCAGCACTTCCTTGCCGGCGGAAGCGGCGGTGCGGACCGTATCGGACAGACCTTCGAGATGCTCGCCGGTGGTCGAGCCCAGCGCCAGTTCCACCTGGTAGTCCCAGGCCTTGGCCACAAAACAGGTGGCGTCGGCGGCAGAATTGACGAGGCCCTGCACGCCCGGATCATTGGCGGCGGAGCGCCCTGCCCGCTTGGTCATGCCGAACGCAGTGAATTTGGCCTTCGTTGTCTGCTTCTTCTCGAAAAAGGCCGTGTCCACGGGATTGGCTCCGGGATAGCCACCCTCGACATAGTCGACACCAAGCTCTTCGAGCATGCGCGCAATGGCGATCTTGTCCTCGAGCGAGAATTCGATGCCGGCGGTCTGGGCACCGTCGCGCAGGGTGGTGTCGAAGAGGTAGAGGCGTTCGCGGGACATGGCTTGGGGCCTAACTCGGATTACTGCTGCTTTTGCGGCCAGACGTCGGTGTCGTGGTCCGGATGCTGGTGGTTACTGGCCTTGATCGCGCTCCACCAGGCCTCACGGCTGGGGTCTTCGGTGGCACCGCCATGTTCGATCGTCGGCAATGTGTCGAACCAGGGGACGCGGCTCTCATTGCCGGTATTGGCATGGGGCGGGAAGAGTTCGGGATGGTCGAGCGAGCCGATGGTGAAATTGACCCGGTCCCCCGTCGTGTCGTCGTAAAAGAGCGGGGTTCCGCATTGGGCGCAGAAGCCGCGATCGACGTGATCGGAACTGCGGAAACGCGCGGGGGTGCCGCGTGTCCAGGTGATGGCCTCGCGCGGGGCGGCCACCAGCGCCGCAAAGATATTGCCGACGGCCTTCTGGCACATGCGGCAGTGGCAGATGTGGGAATTGTCCATCATCTCGGTGGCGTGGTAGCGCACCGCGCCGCACTGGCAGCCGCCGCTGACTTCCATCTCGTAGCGATCCATCAGGTTTCCTCCCGGGGTGGCCAGTCGGTCGTGTCGTGGTCCGGGTGCTGGTTGGAATGAATGCCGGCCATGAAGTCGCGCCATTCGTCGCTGACTTCGGTGCGCTCAGGCAGTGTCGAGAGACCGGCAAAGAAGGGCAGCCGATCATTGAGATTGACCTGGATGACCGGCGCGGCAACCGTGGGGTCATCGAAAGCGCCGATGGCCAGTTCGAGCCCGTAGCGCGTCTCGTAGGCGAGCGGCGTGCCGCAATCGCCGCAAAAGGCGCGGCGGGCGGCGTTGGACGATTGGAACCACTTGGGTTCGCCGCGGGTCCAGACCGCATTGTGTGCCGTCACCAGCGGGCCGAAAAAGCCGCCGAAGGCCTTCTGGCACATGCGGCAATGGCAGATGGAGGGGCGGCCGAGGCGTGTGACGCGGAATCGCACCGCGCCACACTGGCAGCCACCGGTATGGGACTCAGCCTGGGGCATGACACACTGCTTCTATGTTGTTGCCATCGGGATCGATGACGAAGGCACCGTAATAGTGTTCGTGATAATGCGGGCGCGGTCCGGGGCCGCCATTGTCCTTGCCACCGGCCGCCATGGCGGCAGCGTAGAAGGCGTCGACTTCGGCGCGGTTGCCAGCGGAGATGGCATAGTGACGGCCCGGACCAGTGTCGGGATTCTCGGTCAGCCAGAAATCTGGCTTGGTGCGGCCATAGCCGCCGACCTTGACGCCGCCGGTGAACTGTTCGGGCACCTGGGCGAGCAGGGTTATGCCGAGCGGGGCAAAGGCGGCATCGTAGAAGGCCTTCGATTTGGCCCAGTCGGCGACAAGAATTCCAACGTGATCAAGCATGATTGCAGCTCCGGTTTGAGGAGTGGCGATCTGCAGCGATTCCGCTGACAGGGAATGGCAGGAGGGTCA
>CBFGPB010000348.1:0-2875 GCA_965650545.1 uncultured Devosia sp.
CGGTCGAACAAAGTCGCGTCAGCCATGGCCGACCTCCTTGAGAAAATCCTGGATCAACCCCGCCAATACGGCAGGCTGCTCGATGGAAGGAATGTGGCCGACGCCCGGCAGCACTTCGAGGCGTGAGCCGGGAATGGCAAGGCAGTTGCGAACCAAAGCCACCGGCGCCGCCAGATCGGCTTCGCCGGCAAGAACCAGCGCCGGGGCAGAAATGCCGGATATGAGGTCCATCAAATCGGTATCGCGCAGGGTGGCGCAGGTATTGGCATAGCCTTGGGGGTCGGTACGCAGAAAGAGATTGCGCCAGCCGGCGAGCTCATCCGGACGTTGCGCGCGGAAGCCGGGGCTGAACCAGCGCTCCATGACCGGGTCGGCCAAGGGCAGCAGTCCCCTGGTCCGCGCCGTCTCGATGCGGGCGGTCCACATGGCGGCATCGCCCATGTGGGGCGCGGTGCAGCACAGAACCAGGCCCGCCACACGTTCGGGCGCGCGCAGGGCGAGACCCTGGGCGATCAGCCCGCCCACGGAGACGCCGACAACCACAGCCGGACCGATGCCGGCCTGATCGAGCAGGCCGGTGAGGTCATCGAGATGATCATCGAGGGTATAGTCGCCCGCAGGCGCATCGCTGAGCCCGTGGCCGCGCTTGTCATAGGAAAGGCAGCGGTATTGAACGGACAGGGCCGCGATCACCGCGTCCCAGATGCGCGCATCGGTGCCCAGGGAATTGACGAAGACCAGCGCCGGGGCGCCCTCCGGCCCGGCAAGGCGAAAGTGCAGCAATGTGCCGTTGATGCGGGCGAAAGTCATGGTGTCCTCTTGGCACCGATTTAAGGGGCTGGCGTGGGCGCTGTAAAATGATAAGTCTCCGGCATCTCATAATCCGTGGGTTATCAAGATCGCCCGTCCATGGGTCAATCCGGTCCGATTTCCCCGATAGCGATAACCGAACACCATGGCACAACGCATTATCGACCCCCGCATCCGGCTCCGCCACATCGCCTGCTTTCTCGAAGTGGCGCGCCTCAGGTCCATGGCCGGGGCGGCCGATGCGCTCAATATCAGCCAGCCGGCGGCGACCAAGACCATCCAGGAACTGGAAGGCCTGTTGGGCGGGCAGCTGTTCGACCGCACCCGCCGGCGCCTCGCCCTGACCGCCTTTGGCGAAGTGTTCTTCCGCTATGCCTCGACCAGCATCGCGGCCCTGCGGCAGGGGATTGACGCCGCCCGCGGCAAGCATGATGCGGCCATGGTGCGCGTGGGGGCGCTGCCAACGGTTTCAGCCCATATCCTGCCCGACGCGGTGCGGGCCTTTACCCATGACAATTCCGGCGTGACCACGCGGATCATCACGGGCCCCAATGGCTACCTGCTCTCGCTGCTGCGCACCGGCGATGTCGATATCGTCATCGGCCGCATGGCCGAACCCAATGCCATGGTGGGCCTCAGCTTCGAGCACCTCTATTCCGAGCGGGTGGTGCTGGTGGTCCGTCCGGGCCATCCCGTCCTGGAGGAGCCCGAGTTCAACCTGCGGCTGATCGAAGGGTACCAGACCCTGATGCCGACACCGGATTCGGTGATCCGTCCGGTGGTCGAGCGCATTCTGCTGGCGCATGGCGTGACGCATCTGCGCGACGAGATCGAGACCGTTTCCAATGCCTTCGGCCGCTCCTATGTGCGCCAGACCGACGCGATCTGGATCATTTCCGAAGGCGTGGTGGCCGATGACGTGGCGGATGGGCAGCTCACCATCCTGCCGGTCGACACCAGCGAGACCCTGGGGCCGGTCGGCTTCACCACCCGCACCGACACGCCGGCAACGCTGGCGGCCACCAGCCTGATGCAGGCCGTGCGCGACGTGGCCGAGCGGCTGCGGGTCACGGGGGACTGAAGCGCATTACCCTTTGCGCATCCGCTCCCGCAGCGCGGCAGGCGGCATGCCGAGCATGCGGGTGATGAAGCGCGAGAAATAGGCGGGATCCTCATAGCCCAGTTCGGCACCGATCTGCTTGATGGGCAGGGACGAAAAGAGGAGCAGGCGGCGTGCCTCGAGGGCAATGCGCTCCTCGATGACCGCCAGGGCCGAGCGACCCAGGAGCTGCCGGCAAAGCCGGTTGAGATGGGTGTGACTGATGCCCACGGCGCCCGAATAGTCGGCCACGCGCCGTGTCTGGCGGAAACGCTGCTCGACCTGGTCCCGGAAGGCGGCGACCAGTTGGGCAGAACGGGCGGGCGCGCCGGCATGGGTCCGTTCGGGAGCGGCGCGCAGCAGGGCCACGACCAGCAGGCTCAGATGCGCGCGCATGGCCACGTCATGGCCGGATCCCGGGCGATCGGCCTCGGCCGCCAGCCGGCCAAGCGTCATGGCAATATCTGCGTTGCCGTTGCGGATCACCATGGCACCGGGCCGTGGCAGGCCGAGGCCTTCCAGGTCCCGCTCCATCAGCGTCACCACCATGCCGCGCACATCGGCGCTGAACGTGTAGCCATGCACCACCCCGGCGGGGACCACCGCCACGCATTCGGGCAGGAGGACATGACTGTCGCCATCGAGCACCATCTCGGCCCGCCCCGCCGTCAGATAGAGCACCTGGAAGAACTGCTCATGCCGGTGCGGGGCGATGCGATAGTCGTGGAGGCGACTGCGGGC
Source organism: uncultured Devosia sp. (assembly GCA_965650545.1). Taxonomy (GTDB): domain Bacteria; phylum Pseudomonadota; class Alphaproteobacteria; order Rhizobiales; family Devosiaceae; genus Devosia. The sequence continues at coordinate 2,651 of CBFGPB010000348.1, forward strand.
CTGGATGGTTTCCCAATGCAGCCAGTCCTGGCGATGCTCGCTCTGCGTTTCCCCGTATAGGGCATAGGTCGGGATGAAATTCATGTTCGGATAGTGCAAGACTTTGCACCCCCTGTCCATTCCCCGTGGGCATGGCTGGGCGCATGATGAGGGCAAAAGGGAGGAGCCTATGCGCACTCAGGTTGCCATTATCGGCGCCGGTCCGGCCGGTCTCATGCTCGGGCG
>CBFGPB010000349.1:0-2863 GCA_965650545.1 uncultured Devosia sp.
TTGCGCACGATCACTTCAAGCGGCACGATCTCGACTTCCTTGATCAGCTGCTCGCGCATGTTGACGCGGCGGATGAAGTGGGTCGGGATGCCCAGGTCGTTGAGCTTGGTGAAGATGAACTCGGAAATCCGGTTGTTCAGCACACCCTTGCCGTCGATGACTTCATGCTTTGCGCCGTTGCCGGCGGTGGCATCATCCTTGAAGTACTGCACCAGCGTGCCCGGCTCGGGACCCTCGAACAGGATCTTGGCCTTGCCTTCATAGATTTTGCGTCGACGGTTCATGGCGAATCCGGGGCCTTGGAAGGGGTGGGGTGAGGTTGGCCGCTTCATGCGCCAGAACGGGACAAAAAAGCAAGCGCTTTCCTCCCGGACCCGGCGCGGGTCATGCGGTCGCAGCGGCCCGCGCGCCGTTGATTTGCGGCCCCGAACCGCCTATGTCCACAGGCGAAAGCCGAATGGACGGCATTGCAGCCAATTGGGAGTGACCATGAGCGGGTTCGACGAACGCAAGAAGGGCCAGGAAGCCAAGTTCGCCTTCGACGCGGAAAAGAAGTTCAGGGCCGAAGCGCGCCGCAACAAGCTCCTGGGGCTGTGGGCTGCCGAGCTGATGAGCCTCGAGGCCGAGGCCGCAAAGGCCTACGCTGCCGAGGTCGTGGCCTCCGACTTCCAGGAAGCGGGCGACGAGGACGTGTTCCGCAAGGTTTCCGGCGACCTCAAGGCCAAGGGCGTCGCGGTTTCCGACGAGACGATTCGCGAAAAGATGCTCAGCCTCATCACCGTCGCCAGCGAGCAGATCGCTGCCGAGGGCTGACCGCCACGCATCAATGAAATCAAAGGGTCGGCTTATGCCGGCCCTTTTTCATTTCTTTTGCGGCGCCAGCCACAGCCCCATGCCGATCGATGCAGGCATGACCGGCTGGAAGCCGAACTGGGCGTAGAGGTGCCTGGCATCGCCATCGGCGATCAGGCTCACATAGGCGCTGGCCGGGGCATGGGCATGCAGATGCGCCATGAGCGCCGCCATGATCTGCTTGCCCAGTCCCTTGCCCTGATGCTCGGGTTCCACTGCAATATCGGTGATCTGGAAGGCCGTGCCGCCATCGCCGATCACGCGGCCCATGCCCACGGTCCGCCCCGCGTGGCGGACGATCACAGCAAACCAGCTGTTGGGAAGCCCCCTCTCGGCGGCCTCTTGGGTCTTGGGGCTAAGGCCGGTCACCTCTCGCAAACGCCGATAGTCGGCGACCTCGGGCGTCCCGGGAACCAGTTCGTAGCTCATCACAGCCGCTGCATCAGCCGAGTGAACATGAGCAGTCCCTCGGGCCAGGGGCCGTGCCCGGAATGGACATTGATATGTCCGGCATTGCCCGCCTGGTGGAAATCCGCGCCCCAGGCGCCGGCATAGTCGGCCGCGCATTCGAGCGAGCAGAACGGATCGCTGTCGGAGATCACCAGCAGCGAGGGAAAGGGCAGGGGGTCGCGCGGCACGATGCCGAAGGCGCGCGCCTCCTCGGGCACGTCCAGATTACCCTCGATATCGGGCGGCGACACGAGGAAAGCGCCGCGTACCTTGCCTTCCGGGAAGCGCGATGCGGCCTGCACCAAGGCAATGCAGGCCAGCGAATGGGCGACGAGCACGACCGGGCGCTCCGCCAACTCGACCGCCTTGACGATCGTGTCGGTCCAGTCCTCTGGGTCAGGCTCGTCCCACTCCGCCTGTTCGACGATCGCGGCCGTCGACATCTTCTCGGCCCAGCGCAATTGCCAATGGCCCTCGCCGGAATTGCCCAGGCCCGGCAGGATCAGGATGTCGGCATCGGCAATTCTCATGCGCCGAACACCCGCGCAAAGATCGTGTCGACGTGCTTGAGGTGATAGCCGTCATCGAACATGGCGTCGATTTGTGCATCGCTCAGAGTCACTTCCGGGTCGTCCTTGAGGTTCTGCGCAAAGAGGCCGGCGCGATCGCCGCGATGTTCCCAAACCTTCATGGCGTTGCGCTGCACAGCGGCGTAGCTGTCCTCGCGGCTGTAGCCGGCCTGCGTCAGGGCCAGCAGGACGCGCTGCGAATTGTGCAGGCCCCCCAGCAGGTCGAGGTTCTTGCGCATGTTTTCGGGATAGACCACCAGCTTGTCGATGACGCCGGTCAGCCGCGCCAGCGCAAAGTCCAGCGTGATGGTCGCGTCGGGGCCGATCATGCGTTCGACCGAGGAATGCGAGATGTCGCGCTCGTGCCAGAGGGCGACGTTTTCCAGCGCCGGGGTCACCATGCCGCGCACGAGGCGGGCAAGGCCGGTGAGGTTTTCGGTCAGCACCGGATTGCGCTTGTGCGGCATGGCCGACGAACCCTTCTGGCCGGGCGAGAAGAATTCCTCGGCTTCGAGCACTTCGGTGCGCTGCAGGTGACGGATTTCCACCGCGACGCGCTCGATGGACGAGGCGATGACGCCCAGCGTCGCAAAGAACATGGCGTGGCGATCGCGCGGGATCACCTGGGTCGAGACCGGCTCGATGGAGAGGCCGAGCTTTTCAGCGACATATTCTTCCACCGATGGGTCGATATTGGCGAAGGTGCCTATGGCGCCGGAAATGGCAGCAGTCGCGATCTCATCCCGCGCGGCGACAAGGCGGGCGCGGTTGCGGGTGAATTCGGCATAGGCTTCGGCCAGCTTGACGCCAAATGTCGTCGGCTCGGCATGGATGCCATGGCTGCGGCCGATGGTGATCGTGTCCTTGTGCTCATAGGCGCGGCGCTTGAGCGCTGCCAGCAGGGCGTCGATATCGGTGAGCAGGATATCGGCGGCGTTCTTGAGCTGCACTGAGAGCGTGGTGTCGAGAATGTCGGAGCTGGTCATGCCCTG
>CBFGPB010000350.1:0-2807 GCA_965650545.1 uncultured Devosia sp.
GCATTGCGGTCGCCCTCGATGGCCCGCTCGACCACGAGGAACAGGTCGACCCAGACGGTCTGAGGGCAAGTATAGCCGCACCAGGCCCGGCCCACCGTCGAGGTGACCAGGAACAGCCCGACCCCCGCCATGACCAGAAGCCCGGCCACATAGTAGAATTCCTGGGGCCATATCTCGATGAAGAAGAAGTAGAATCGCCGGTTGGCAAGATCGAGCAGCACCGCCTGATCGGGTGCATAGTCGCCGCGGTCCCACCGCAGCCACGGCGTCGCGTAGTAGATGCCCAGCGTGATGGCCATGACGATCCACTTGAGGCGCCGGAAGGTCCCTTCCGCCCGCTTGGGGAAGATTTTGCGCCGGGCCGTATAGAGCGACTGCCTGGTCTTGGCCGAATTGACCGCCTCGACATCGATGCGGGTCGGGGCTGGGTCGGTCGCGCTGGTCGTCATGGTGGAGCTCCTGTCGGAGCAGCCATGCCATGGATTGCGCGGGAGGCATTTGACTTGAATCAACGAGGGCCACGGCGGGTTGCCGTGGCCCTCGCTGCCTCCCGGCGGCACCAGCCCATTACTGGCCGCCGCCCAGCCCGTGCACATAGACCGCCAACTGCTTGATGGTGACGTCGTCGAGCTTCTCCGACCAGGCCGGCATCATGCCGTGGCGTGCCCGCTGCAACTGCGCCTCGATCGAAGCCACCGATCCTTCATAGAGCCAGATCGCATCGGTGAGATCCGGCCCGCCGACATCGGCCATACCCTCGCCGGTTTCGCCATGGCAGCCAGCGCAATTGTCAGCGAACAGTTGCGGCGCGTCGGCACTGGCCGGTTCCGCCTCGATGCCGGACAAGCCAGCGACATAGGCCGCCATGTCCTTGATCTGGGCTCGATCGAGCATCCCGTCCGAACCGAAGTTAGGCATGAGGTTAAACCTTGTATCCGGGTCCGTCGGCGAACGAACGCCATGGGCAATGGTGAGGTAGATATCGTCCACCGTGCCGCCCCAGATCCAGGAGTCGTCGTTGAGGTTCGGATAGCCCGATGCCCCGGCCGCACCCGTACCATGGCACTGCGAACAGTTGACCTTGAAGGCCGAGGCGCCGGCCGAGTTGGCAAAACGTGTCAGTTCCGCATCGGCCAGGATGTCCGCAAGCGGGAGGGCAGCGATGCGGTCGATGACAGCCTGATTGGCCGTTTGGACGGCATCGATGTCCTGATGCAGGTCGGCGCGGCTGGAATAGCCCAACACGCCGCCCGTCGCGCTCGAGATCAGCGGCCAGGCGGGAAACAACACCGTGTAGACCACGGAAAACGCGATGGTCGCGTAGAAGGTCCAGAGCCACCAGCGCGGCATCGGGGTGTTGAGTTCCTTGATCCCGTCCCACTCGTGGCCGGTCGTCTCGGTACCCGTGAGGGCATCGACTTCTCTTTGAGTCGGCTTGTCAGTCATTGCCGGTCTCCATGGCACTATCGCGCAGGGGAATTTGGGCTGCATCCACGGCGCTGCGGCCAGCGCCGGGCCGGAGCAGGAACAGGATCACCATCAGGAAGACCCCAAACATGTAGACGAGGCCCCAGGAGTCGGCGAAGTGCCGGAACGTTTCGTAGTCCATCGTCAGCCTCTCAACGGAAATTGGCTTGTGCGTCGTAGCTGTCGAAGTTGACCAGCGTGCCGAGCATCTGCAGATAGGCGACCAGCGCATCCATTTCGGTGATCCTGGTGGGATCGCCGTCGAAGTCGCCGACTACGGCCTTGGGATAGCGGGCCAGGAGGTCCGACGTGTCCGCATCAGGCGTCGCCTGGGCCAGGAGGTCGAGCGTCGCCGCGTCGATCATCTCCTCGGTATAAGGTACCCCGACCGTCGCATTGGCTTGCAGCTTGCCGGTAATGGTGCCGTAGTCGAGCGTCGCCAGGGACAGGAAGGCGTAGCTCGGCATGACCGATTCCGGCACGACAGAGCGCGGATCGGCCAGGTGCTGCACCTGCCATTCGTTGGAGTATCGGCCACCGACACGCGCCAGATCCGGCCCGGTACGCTTGGACCCCCACTGGAACGGGTGGTCATACATGGACTCCGCCGCCAGCGAGTAGTGACCATAGCGCTCCACCTCGTCGCGGAACGGGCGGATCATTTGGCTGTGGCAGGTGTAGCAGCCTTCGCGGATGTAGATATCGCGTCCCGCCAGCTCCAGCGGGGAATAGGGCCGCATGCCGTCCACCTTTTCGATCGTGTTCTGGAAGTAGAACAGCGGCGCGATTTCCACGATGCCGCCAATGGCGACCACCACCAGCGAGCCGACCAGCAGGAGCGATGCGTTGCGTTCGATAATGCCATGCTTGGCAAGAAGGGACATTTGAAACTCCTTACTGAGCAGGCTGCAAGCTGGCGGGGACTGGCATCGGGCGCTCGGTGCGCACGCGACCGACAACCGTCATCCAGATGTTGAAGGCCATGACCAGGCCACCGGTCAGGTAAAGGAGGCCTCCCCCCAGGCGCATCACATAATAGGGGTGCATGGCGGCCACCGTCTCGGCGAAGGAATAGACGAGGAACCCCTGGCTATCGTATTCGCGCCACATCAGGCCCTGCATGATGCCGGCAACCCACATGGAGGCGGCGTAGACCACGATGCCCAGGGTCGCCAGCCAGAAGTGCCAGTTGACCATGCGCAGCGAGTAGAGCCGCTCGCGTCCCCAGAGCCGCGGCACCATGAAGTAGACGGCGCCGAACGAAATCATGCCGACCCAGCCCAGGGCGCCCGAATGCACGTGGCCGATGGTCCAGTCGGTATAGTGGCTGAGCCCGTTGA
>CBFGPB010000351.1:0-2783 GCA_965650545.1 uncultured Devosia sp.
CCTCAGCCGCCCATGAACCGTTCCATGCGGAACGGATGGATGTCGATGGCGGTTGCCTCGCCGGTCATGGCCTGGGCCAGCAGTTCGCCGGTCGCTGGCCCAAGCGTAAAGCCGTGATGCGCATGGCCGATGCCGATGAACAGGCCCTTGTGCTTGGGCGCCTTGGAAATGATTGGCATCATGTCGGGCGTACAGGGCCGCGCGCCCTTCCAGGGCTGGGGGTCGAGCCGGTCGCCCAGCGGGAAGAGCTCGCGCGCCGCCTTTTCCGCCTTGCCCAGCTGGATTGGCGTCGGTGCCGCATCGCGTTCGGCAAATTCGGCACCGGTGGTGATACGGATGCCGCGCGCCATGGGCGCCATGGCATAGCCCACTTCCGGGTCGAGCAGCAGGTGGTTGAGCCTCACCCCCTCGGCACTGCCATAATGCATGTGATAGCCGCGCTTGACGAAGAGCGGCAGCCGGTAGCCCAGCGGCTCCAGCACGTCCGGCGCCCAGGGCCCCAGTGCAATCACTGCCTGCCCGGCCGAAATGGTCTTGCCATTGACCTCGGCGCTCCAGCCTGTGGCGGTCTCCTTGAGCCCCTTGGCCGCGCCACGGATGAAGCTGCCGCCAAGCTTTTCAAAGAGCTTGAAATATTCTGTCACCAGCGCCCCGGGATCGCGCACCGTCCAGGGATCGGTCCAGTGGATGGCCCCGGCCAGCCCGCCGATCAGGTTGGGTTCGGCCGCCTTCAGGCCCGCCCAATCGAGCACATTGAAGCTGATGCCGAACTGGTCATGGTCGCCCTGCGCTTTGCGCGCTTCCTTTTCCAGCTTTTCCGGGCTGCGGAAGGCCAGGTGCCAGCCATAGCGCGAAATCAGCTTCTCGGCCTCGGGCCCGGCAGCCTGGATCAGATCCGAATGGGTGATGATCGAGCGCCCGATCAGCGGCGCATAGCTCGCGACCACCTTGCGATAGTGGTCCGGCGAACTCTCCCACCAATAGCGCAGCAGCGGCGGCGCCAGCCGGGGCAGGGCCAGCGGCTCGTAGCGCGCGGCAGTCGAGAGGTGCAGGCCCACTTGCAGCAGGGTCTGCAGGTCGCGCGGAAACGGATGCGGCCGCACGCCCTCGCGCTGGATGATGCCGGCATTGCCGAAGCTGGTCTCATGACCGGGCGCGCTCTTGTCCACCAATGTGACGCTGCGTCCCCGCCGCAGCAGGTGAATGCCGGTGGCAATGCCCACAATGCCGGCACCCAGAACTATGACATCGCTCATCGCCGATCCCCCGATACGGTCCATTTCGGGAAATCCTATCAGAGCATCAAAACAAGAAAGCGTCCATTTCATCGCCGGACTTTAGGCCGAAGGGTTGTTTCTCCGCAGAAATCGAGGAAATGCGCAAAGCCTTTGCGTCTCTTCCTGGTGGTGGGTCTATTCCACCCCGGCAAGCGCACGGCCTGGGCAAGCCCTTGTCATGGAAGGACATCCACGCGCTCGCAAGCGGCGGAGCGGGGTATGCCGCACGCCCGTCGCTTTGTCGGATTTGTTCAATCCCCTGGCGCGCCCGGCTCCTAGAACAGGTGTCATCAACCCCAAGGAGACGCCGCCATGTCCACAAGCAAAGCCACCACCGTCGCCGCCATGCTCTTGGCCACCGCCCTCACTCCGGCCCCCGCTCTGGTCCTCGCCATCGCCCTCACGCCGAGCCCGGCCCAGGCCGCCGAAACCGTGCTCACGCTCGATTCCGGCGTTGTCGGCACCCTCTCCGTCCCCGATGCCGGCGCCGACGGCCCTGCCGTCGTCATGCTGCACGGATTTGCCAGCAATCGCGACGAAATCGGCGGCATCTTTGCCGCCCAGGCCGCGGCTCTGGCCGAGGCCGGCATCGCCTCGCTGCGCATTGACTTCCGCGGTTACGGCGAGAGCGCCGGGGCCGAAGCCGAAGTCACCATCGACCGCATGCTCGAAGATGCAGCCATCGCCCGCGCCCATCTGGCTTCGGTCGAGGGCGTCGACGCCGCCCGCATCGGCGTCCTGGGCTACAGTTTGGGCGCCGCCATCGCCATGCTCGACCCTGCCGACTATGCCGCCGTGGCCGTCTGGGGCCAGATGGGTGATCTCAAGGGCGAATTCGTCGAGTTCCTCGGCGAAGAGGCCTTTGCCACCGCGCGCGAGACCGGCAATTACACCGTCGACCTCGGCTGGCGTGTCATCTCGCTCGATGCGCCTTTCTTTGCCAGCGTCGAAAACCACGACCTTGCCGCCGGCTTCGCGGGCTATTCCGGCCCCTTCCTGACGCTGGCCGGCGCTGACGATCCGGCCACGGCCTACTTCGACCAATATCTGGCGCTGGCCACCGGCCCCAGGCAAGGCGTCGTCATTCCCGGCACCGATCACATGCTGGGCGTCTATAGCGACCAGCCCGAAATCGGCGCCGATGTCGTGGCCCGGACCACGGCCTGGCTGGTCGACAGTCTCTGAACGCCGCTCCGGGCCCTGGGCACAGACAATCGATTGTCGGATCGATCGGTGGTCTCCCCACCGGTCGATCCCGTTTCACATCCGGTTCTGCTGCACATAACCCCCGCTACTGGCGGGCACTTCGCGCGCCAGCCATTCCCGGAACAGTTTCAGCTTCCTGGGCTCCCGCCGTCCCTTGGCCGTGGCGAGAAAGTAGCCGCGCTCGCCCCTGACGGGCAGGTCGAACGGCCGCACCAGCCGCCCGTCGCTGATCGCATCGGCCGTCATCATGTCGGCGGCCAGCAGCACGCCCTGGCCGGAAATGGCGGCATCGAAGGCCAG
>CBFGPB010000352.1:0-2760 GCA_965650545.1 uncultured Devosia sp.
CCGCCCTTTTCCCATCGGCTCCGGTGCCCTAAAAGGGTTGGAACCCAAGGAATCGCCCGCCCATGCTCGAAGCGCCCAATCGACGTCCAGCCCGCTTCATCACCTTCGAAGGTGGCGAAGGTGTCGGCAAGTCGACACAGGTGCGGCGCCTGCTCAACAATCTGGGACATCACGCTGTCGAGGCCGTCCGTACGCGCGAGCCAGGCGGCACGCCCAAGGCCGAGGCGATCCGCTCCTTTATCCTGCAGGGCCGCTCGGAAGCCTGGGGCGCCGGGGCCGAGGCCGTGCTCTTCGCGGCTGCCCGCCTGGATCACGTCAACCAGTTGATTGCTCCCAACCTCGCCAAGGGCACCTGGGTCATTTCGGACCGCTTCTGCGACTCCACCCGCGCCTATCAGGGCCTGACGGGAGGCGTGGACGACCGCCTCATCGATGCGCTCGAGAACCTGGCGCTGGACGGTCATGTGCCCGATCTCACCATCGTGCTCGACATGGATCCGGCAATTGCCTTCCGCCGCGTCGAGCAGCGCGCCTTGGAAGATGGTCTGCAACTGACAGGTGACCGGTTCGAGAAGGAAGAACTCGATTGGCACCAGCGGCTGCGCGAGAATTTCCTCGATATCGCCGCGCGCAATGCCGACCGCTGCGTCGTCATTTCCGCCGAGCAGGACGAGGAAAAGCTGGAAGCCGCCATCTGGGAGGTGGTGAGCAGCCGTTTCCCCGAACTTCAGGCCGGGCCAGTCGCGTGACCGATCCGACGGCTCTTCCCGACTTGCCGCTGCCCGAGCAGCGCCAGGTCGCCATCGGGCATGACGCAGTCCGCAGCGCCGTGATGGGCCAGCTTGCTGAAGGGCGGCTGCCCGGCGCGATCATGCTGCATGGCCCCCAGGGCATCGGCAAGGCCACGCTTGCCTTCGAACTGGCCGTGGCCATTCTCACGGCAACGGGTGACGAGGACCAGCACCGGGTCAGCGAGCAGGTCGCGGCCCTCTCTCACCCCAACTTGTCGGTCCTGCGACGCAGGCCCAAGGATGCCAAGGGTTACTACACCGTCATCCGTGTTGAGGATGTGCGCGAACTGCGCGAGGCGCTGCACCACACCAGGGGCAGGGCAGGGCACCGCATCGCCATTCTCGACAGCATCGACGACTGCAATCCATCGGCCGCCAATGCGCTGTTGAAGACGCTGGAAGAACCGCCCGCGGACACCACCTTCTTTCTCATCTCCCACCGCCCCGGCCAGCTCCTGCCCACCATTCGTTCGCGCTGCCACAACCTGGCGCTGCGGTCGCTCGACGACGAGGCAGTGGCTGCCGTCGTGTCGCAGAGCATTCCTGACCTGGATCAGGCTGCGCTCGATCGGGCCATCCAGCTTGCCGGCGGACGTCCGCGCCGGGCCTTCGAAACCCTGGCCCTTGCTGAAAACTCGCCCGTCGGCGCACTTCTCCTGTGGCTGCGCCGGCCCGAAGCCGCCCCCATTGCCGCCGAGCTGCAACTGGCGGATGCGCTGGGCAGTGATCCGCAGGGCGCGGACATGTCCTTTGCGCGCGAAATTCTCGCGGACTGGCTGGCAGCGGAAATGCGCGAGGCGGCCATGCAGAAGGGCGCGCGCAGGCGTCTTGCCTCTGCCACCGAGCTATGGGAGAAGGCAGGCGCACTTCTGGACGAAGCCGACAGCGTCAATCTCGACATGAAACAGACGCTGGTGGTCATCTTCGACGCCATCCGGAAGCATTGCGCCCTTATCGCCAATCCCGCCGAGCCAGCATGACCGCCAAGCCCTTTTACGTCACCACCGCGATCGCCTATCCCAATGGCGCCCCCCATATCGGGCACGCCTATGAGATGATTGCGACCGACGCCATTGCCCGATGGAAGCGGCTGGAGGGTCGGGACGTCTATTTTCTGACCGGCACGGACGAGCACGGCATCAAGATGGTGCAGACCGCGGCCAAGGAGGGCATTCCCGTCAAGGACCTGGCCGACCGCAATGCCGGCGAGTTTCTGAAGTTGGCGGCGGAGCTGAACATCTCCAACGACGACTTCATCCGCACCACGGAAAAGCGTCACCACGAGGCGTCGCAAGCCATCTGGAAGAAGATGGAAGCCAGCCACAACGGCGACATCTTCCAGTCCACTTACAAGGGCTGGTACTCGGTGCGCGACGAGGCCTATTTCGACGAAAGCGAGCTGACCGAGAAGGACGGCAAGAAATACGCGCCCTCGGGCGCCGAGGTCGAATGGGTCGAAGAGCCGACCTATTTCTTCCGCCTCTCGGCCTATCAGCAGAAGCTGCTCGACCTCTACGAAGCCAATCCTGATTTCATCGCGCCCAAGGAACGACGCAACGAGATCATCTCCTTCGTCAAGAGCGGCCTGCAGGACCTGTCCATCTCCCGCACCACCTTCGACTGGGGCATTCCCGTCCCGGGCGCACAGGGCCATGTGATGTATGTCTGGGTCGACGCCCTCACCAATTACATCACCGGCGTCGGCTATCCGGACGAGAACAGCGAGCTGTTCAAAAAATTCTGGCCGGCTGACCTGCATGTCATCGGCAAGGACATCATCCGCTTCCACACCGTCTATTGGCCCGCTTTCCTGATGAGCGCCGGCCTGCCGGTGCAGCATCGCGTCTTCGCCCACGGCTTCCTGACCGTCGATGGCCAGAAGATGAGCAAGTCGCTGGGCAATGTCATCGACCCGTTCGAACTGGTCCGCACCTTCGGACCGGACGCGGTGCGCTATTTCCTGCTGCGC
>CBFGPB010000353.1:0-2747 GCA_965650545.1 uncultured Devosia sp.
GCCCGGAATTCTTGTCGTTTGCCAAATTGGTAGGCGCGGAAAGCTCGATGCCGAGCCGACCCCCACGCTCCTAGCCTTCATCCTGGGGCCAATGATGGAAGAGTTCCTGCGGCGCGCACTCCTGTTCTCCCACGGGGACCCGCTCACCTTCCTGCAGCGGCCCATCACCACTACAATGCGGGTCCTCGCCGCGGGCCTTATCCTCGTGATGCTCCTTCCCAACCTGCGCCGCAAGCGCCGCGAAGTGTTCCAGGAGGACTAGAGCACTTCTCGTTCTGATGGAATCAGAACGAGTGCTCTAATTCTTTGATTTGTCACGCTTTCGAACCGCAAAAGTGGTGTCCATTTTTGCTGAAAGCGCTCTGGTCGGCTGGGCATCCAATCTCGCACCCTGGGGAAGCGAGGAGCCGGCTACGCGGCACGTCCGGTGCTTTCCCGGACCAGCAGTTCGGGCGTGATGACACGGACGGGGTCGACGGTCTGGTTGTCGAGGACAGTAAGGATAAGGTCAGCGGCCTCGCGGCCGATCTCGGTGGGGAAGGGGTTCACCGTGGTAAGTGACGGCACGCAGATTTGTCCGATGTCGTAATCACCGAAGCCGGCAATGCTCATGCGATCCGGTACCGGCACGCCGCGGCGCTGGCATTCGGTCAGGGCGCCGAAAGCCGAAAGGTCCGAAACGCAGATGACGGCTTCGGTATCCGGCATGGTGTCGAGCAGGTGACCCATGGCCGTCGCGCCTTCGCGCATGGAAATGGGCGGTGTACCGGCGGCGATCAGGCGGTGGGGCGAAAGGCCGTGCCGCTCCATGGCGCGCAGGAAACCCACGCGCCTGTCGGCGCCGCGCGTATCGCGGCTGGTGTCGCCACCAATGAAGGCAATCCGCGTCTTGCCCTGCTCCACCAGATGGTTGACCAGCCGCTCGACGGCAGCAGCATTGGAAAAGCCAACGACATTGCCGATCGGGTGTTCCGGCAGGTCCCAGGTCTCGACCACCGGAATACCGGCATTCTCCAGCAGCCGCCGTGCACGCGGCGTGTGCTTGCCGCCGGTCACCACGATGGCCTCGGGCCGCCGGGTGAGAAGCTGCTCGATCAGCTTTTCTTCCTGCGCCATGTCGTAGTCGGTATAGCCGAGCAGGATTTGCAGCCCGCCCGTGCGCAGGCCGTCAGAGAGCCCGCGCACCGTCTGGGCGAAGTTGGCATTGTTGATCGAGGGTATGGTGACGGCGACGAAATTGGTCTTTTGCGACCGGAGGTTGGAGGCCGTGCTGTCAAACACATAGCCCAGCTCATCGGCGGCCCTGGCCACCTTCTCGCGCGTCTTGGCGCTGACGGAAGTGCCATCCTTGAGCGCCCGGCTCACGGTCATGGGCGAGACGCCAGCGCGCTGCGCAACGTCCATCATGGTGGGCTGCTGTCTGGGGGGCATCCGGCCGGGCGACTCCGATGGTATCGATCACCGTAGGAAATCAGCTGGCGGCCGAGCCCGCAAGCGCGGCCGGTCTGTTTCCCAAAGCTAGAGGACGTGGTCGCTGGCCGTCGTGACGTGATGATGGATGCGCCCCTCGAAGAAGCGCGCCACCACCGATTCCGTCACCTTGCGTGATTCCATGCGGACCGCGCTGGCCATCGCCCCCTGCAACGCGGCTTCGTCGGGGTAGCTTACCGCCAGGATTAAGGGGAACTCTGGCGCGCCCTCATCGCGGCTTTCCGAAAAGCTCACCCGCACGGCACTGGCGCCGGGAAACTGCTTCCACAGCGGCACGAGCTCGCTGGTGACCGCCTCCCGGAAGGCTTCGGTCTGTCCATTGCGGACCTTGCCCTCGAACAGGGCGTAGCGGGTGATCATGAGAACTGCTCCTTGTCGGGTCCCTTGAAGAATTCCATCAGCGTCGCCTGGTCCTCGCCGCCAAGACCGGCCGCCGTCAGCATGCGGTGAATTTCTCCGCATAGCGCGGTCAATGGCATGGAAACACCCGTCTGGCGCGCCAGCTCACGCGCGCCGTCGAGGTCTTTGACCATATTGTCGATTCGACCGGTGCGACGATAGTCGCGCGTGGCAAAGCGCGGCATGTACTCCTGCAGCAGCGCGCTGTCCGCCCTTCCGCCCCTGAGGGCCGCCGGGACAAGATTTGCGTCGACGCCCGCCGCTTCGGCCAAAGCCGTCGCTTCGGCAATGGCGAGAAAGCCCAGCCCGCAAAGCACCTGGTTGATGAGTTTAGTGGCCTGGCCGGCCCCGACATCGCCCATGCAGGTCTGGTTGCTGGCAACATTGGCCAGCACGGCCTGCGCTTCCGCCACATCGGCCTCGCTGCCGCCCTGCATCAGGGTCAACTGGCCGATCGCCGCCTTGGGCGCGCCGCCCGAGAGGGGGCTGTCGACCCAGCGAAGACCGCGGGCTTCCGCTTCTTCGGCCAGTTGCCGCGTGGCGGCCGGATCGATCGAGGACATATCGATGATGAGCGCGCCCGGATTTGCCCCTTCGGCGACGCCGCCCGGGCCGAATACGGCGATCCTGACGATCGCCGGCGAGTTGAGACTGAGGACCACCGCTTGTGCCCCGCGCGCGGCCTCGGCGGCGCTGGCAGCCGCCTTGGCTCCAAGCGCAACCAGGGCCGCCACCTTGTCCGGGTCGCGGTCATAGACAATCAGGTTCGTGCCCGTTTGGGCAAGGCGCGCGCCAATGGCGCCGCCCATGGCCCCGGCCCCGATCAGGGCAACAGGTCTGGTCATGACGATCCTTTC
>CBFGPB010000354.1:0-2719 GCA_965650545.1 uncultured Devosia sp.
TCGACAAGACCAAGGTGCCCGGCTGCACCTATTGCGAGCCGCAGGTTGCCAGCGTTGGGCTCACCGAAGCCAAGGCCAAGGAAGCCGGGCGCGAGATCAAGGTCGGCCGCTTCCCCTTCGTGGGTAACGGCAAGGCGATTGCCCTGGGCGAACCGGATGGCCTCGTGAAGACGATTTTCGACGCGAAGACCGGCGAGTTGCTCGGCGCCCATATGGTGGGCGCGGAAGTGACCGAACTGATCCAGGGCTTTGTCGTGGCGATGAATCTCGAAACCACAGAGGAAGAGCTGATCCACACCATCTTCCCGCATCCAACCCTCTCGGAAACGATGAAGGAAAGCGTGCTCGACGCCTATGGTCGCGCGCTGAACATCTAGCCGTTTCAATCGTTGGTCCGGGTATCGACCCGGGCCAAGGCCATTGCCCGGCAATCAGGAACGTACAACCAAAGGAGTTATCCACATGGTCAAGGCAATCCAGATCGGTCTGGGACACTGGGGTTTCAGCTGGTCCAAGGATGTTATCCCCAAAGTTCCCACTGTCGAGATGGTGGGCTATGTGGATACCAATCCCGAGGCCACGGAACGCGTCCAGGGCGAGCTGGGCATAGACCCCAAGCTGTGCTTCCACAGCCTCGAAGATGCTGCCAAGCATACCGATGCGACGTTGGCCCTCTGCACCTTGCGGACAGAGGCGCATTATCCGGTGGTCAAGCGCTGCCTTGAGCTGGGCTACAATGTCCTCGTCGAAAAGCCCTTCACCACCACCATTGCCCAGGCCAAGGAACTGGTGGCCCTCGCCAAGGCGCAGGGCAGGGTGCTGATGGTCAGCCAGAACTATCGCCACCAGCCGGCGCCGATTGCCGCCGCCGATCTGATTGCCGCCGGCAAGTTTGGCGCGCTCAACATGGTCTCCATCGACTTCCGCCGCCACGGGCCGAGCCAAGGCTATCGCTATTGGGACATGCCCGATCCGCTGCTTGCGGACATGTCGATCCACCATTTCGACCTGATGCGCTTCGTCTTGGGTGACGAGCCGGTGCGCCTGTCCTGCCGCACCTGGAATCCGCCGGGCAGCCCGTTCCGGTTCGATCCGAGCGGTGTTGCGACCATCGAATTCTCGAAGGGCACGGTGGTGTCCTATCGCGCAAGCTGGATGAATTCCGGGCCGGTGACACCCTGGGCCGGCGAATGGGTGATGGACGGCGCCGAGGGACAGATTGCCTGGTCGTCGCGCGACCATTTCCGCGACAAGGCCGGCCCGGATGTGCTGACCCTGCGCCCGCTCGATGGCAGGCCGGAAAAGGTCAAGCTCGACAAAGTGAAGTTCCCCGATCGCACGGGCACGCTCAATGCCATCGCCAATGTCCTCGACAAGGGCATCGTGCCGCGCGGCTTCAGCTCCGGTGAGGACAATCTCGGCTCGCTGGCCCTGGTCCAGGCGACGATCCTCTCTGCCTCGCGGGGCGGCGATTGGGTCGATATGAAGGAAATACTGGGATAGGCAGCCTCGCATGGCTGCCAATCACCCATAAGGCCGGGTTGAACCGGCCGCTCTTGGGAGCGATATAGGGCTAACTCTTTGGGCCGCGTTTCTTTGCGAAACTTCCGGCCCCAGTCAGGACTGACATGGTCACGCTCATCGACAATTCGGCTGCAAAGCCGCGCCACCCGGAAAAGGCCAACCGGCCCGACAGCATCGTGCTGCGCAAGCCCGACTGGATCCGCGTCAAGGCGCCCGGCTCGCCGGTTTACAACGAGACCCAGAAGATCGTGCGCGAGAACAATCTCGTCACCGTCTGCGAGGAGGCGGGCTGCCCCAACATTGGCGAGTGCTGGAGCAAGAAGCACGCGACCATGATGATCATGGGTGAGATCTGCACCCGTGCCTGCGCCTTCTGCAATGTGCGCACCGGCCTGCCGACGGCGCTCGATCCCCATGAGCCCGAGAATGTGGCCAAAGCCGTCGAGAAGCTCGGCCTCGAGCATGTCGTCATCACCTCGGTGGACCGCGATGACCTCGCCGATGGTGGCGCGCAGCACTTTGCTGACGTCATCCTCGCCATTCGGGCCCGCAATCCTCGGACCACGATCGAAATCCTGACCCCGGACTTCCTGCGCAAGGATGGGGCGCTCGAGATCGTCGTCGCCGCCAAGCCGGACGTCTTCAACCACAATCTCGAAACCGTGCCCTCCAAGTACCTCAAGGTGCGTCCGGGCGCGCGTTACTTCCACTCGATCCGCCTGCTGCAGCGGGTCAAGGAACTCGATCCCACCATCTTCACCAAGTCGGGCATCATGGTCGGCCTGGGCGAGGAGCGCAACGAAGTGCTCCAGCTCATGGACGACCTGCGTTCTGCCGAGGTCGACTTCCTGACCATCGGTCAATATCTGCAGCCGACCAAGAAGCACTATCCGCTGCAGCGCTTCGTGACGCCGGAGGAATTCAAGTCCTACGCCACCGTGGCGACCTCGAAGGGCTTCCTGCTGGTCTCGTCGAGCCCACTGACCCGGTCGTCGCACCATGCCGGCGAGGATTTCGCGCGCCTAAAGGCCAACCGGTTGGCGAAGCTCGGCCACTAGGGCGCAAACGCGCCCTAGACTTTTGGGCGCATGTCTTTGTCCCGAAACCGGGACCACTTTCGGGAGACATGCTGTAGCATGAAGCGCTTCTACGAACGGCACGTGCCGCATCTGCCGGAGCGGATGTTCGCGGTTGT
>CBFGPB010000355.1:0-2691 GCA_965650545.1 uncultured Devosia sp.
GCCCATGATCAACGCAGCGACCTTTTATTGGTACTTTAGCTATCCGCTCCCGGCGGAGGCTATTGCGCGCGTGTGATCTGACCCCAGACAAGACCACCAAATCGCAAGCCAGCCGCCCGACTTCCGAGGCGGCTTTTTTGTTGGCCCCTCGCGTCAAGAACACCGAGAGACCGACCCAAAATGCTCAAATCCACCGACGATCTTCGCATCACCGAAATTAAGCCGCTGCCCACGCCCATTGAAGTGATGCGCACCCATCCGCGCACCGACGCGGCCACCCGTACTGTCATCGCGGCCCGCCACGACTTCCACAACATTCTGACCGGCGCCGATGACCGCCTGGCCGTTGTCGTCGGCCCCTGCTCCATTCACGATCCGGTCGCGGCCATGGACTATGCCCGCCGTCTCCTCGCGCTGCGCGAGGAACTGGCCGGTGACCTCGAAATCATCATGCGCGTCTATTTCGAAAAGCCCCGCACCACCGTGGGTTGGAAGGGCCTGATCAACGATCCTGATCTCGACGGCAGCTTCAACATCACCCAAGGCCTGCACACGGCCCGCACCCTCTTGCTCGACATTGCCAATCTCGGCATGCCCGCCGCCTGCGAATTCCTCGACATGACGACGCCGCAATACATTGCCGATCTCGTCTCCTGGGCCGCGATCGGCGCCCGCACCACCGAAAGCCAGATTCACCGCGAACTGGCCTCGGGTCTTTCCTGCCCCGTCGGCTTCAAGAACGGGACCGATGGCAATGTGAAGATCGCGCTAGACGCCGTGCTCTCCGCATCCCAGCCGCATCATTTCATGGCCGTCACCAAGGATGGGCGTTCCGCCATTGCCGCCACCACCGGCAATGAGGATTGCCACATCATTCTGCGCGGCGGCAAAACCACGAACTTCGACGCCGAGAGTGTCGATGCCGCTGCCAAGGCCGCCCTCAAGGCCGGACTCAACCCGGCCCTGATGATCGATGCCAGCCACGCCAATTCCTCCAAAAACCCGGAAAACCAACCGCTTGTCCTCGCCGATATCGGCACCCAGCTTGCTGCAGGTGACAAGCGGATCATCGGCGTCATGGTCGAATCCAACCTGGTCGCCGGCCGCCAGGACCTGGTCGAGGGCCAGACCCTCACCTATGGCCAGTCCATCACCGATGGCTGCATCGACTGGGATACGACCGTATCCACCCTGCGCGATCTGGCCAAGTCCGTCCGGCAGCGCCGCGCTGTGACCAATCAGGCCGTGGCTTAGTATCCCCACCCTCGTTCCCTCCCCACAAGGGGGAGAGAGGCGCAAGCCTCAGTCACCACGGCTCCTTCGACTCCCTCCCCCTTGTGGGGAGGGAAGTGAGATAGGACTTGGCGTTTGCCAAGTCCGTTGAATCGAGCAGGGTGGGGGTGTCGGCCTACCCGCATGCGCCATCTCTAGGCTTGACCCCCGCCCCCCCATCCTGTTCTCTCCCGCCATGAACCGGAACCCGCTCACCCTCGTCCCCAATATCATCACCATCGCCCGCATCGCGGCGATCGTACCCATTGCGGCATTGATCATGTCGGGGGCGCCCGCCGCGCGCTCGGTCGCGCTGTTCCTCTACATTGTCGCGGCCACCAGCGACTGGGTCGACGGCTATCTCGCCCGGGCCTGGAACCAGTATTCAGACCTCGGCCGCATGCTCGACCCCATCGCCGACAAGATCCTCGTCATCATCCTCATCGCCGTGCTCGCCTGGGATCGCAGCCTGTCGGCACTCGACCTCATCCCGGCCGTGGCCATCCTCTTCCGCGAGACCTTTATCCCTGGCCTGCGCGAGTTCCTGGGCAACAAGACCGTGGTCCTGCCCGTCACCAAGCTGGCCAAATGGAAGACCACCATCCAGCTCGTGGCCCTGGGCATCGTCATTGCCGAACCCATCGTGCCAGGCCTTGGCGTCGTCTCCGACGTCGTCCTCTGGATTGCAGGCATCATCACGCTCTGGACTGGGTGGACCTATACACGCGCCTCATGGCCGCACCTGTCTGGCATCGGCAAATGAAAGTCCTCTACTTCGCCTGGCTACGCGAACGCCTCAACCGCGCCAGCGATGAAGTATTGCCGCCGCCCGAAGTCGTTACCCTGGCCGATCTTGTGGCTTGGCTGCGCAGCCAGGACGAGGCCCTCGACCTCGCCATGGCCAATCCGGCCATTTTCAAGCTCTCGCGCGATGCCCGCATCGTGCCCTGGGACACACCCCTCGCCGGCGCGCGCGAAGTAGCGATCCTGCCGCCCATGACCGGCGGCTGAGATGATCCGGGTCACCACAGAACCCTTCGATCCGGGGGCCGAAACCAACGCCTTCCAGGCGGCCCATGTCGAAGCGGGTGCCATGGTGACCTTCACCGGCATTGTCCGCTCCAGGCGCGAAGACCCGATCAGTGCCCTCATCCTCGAATGCTATCCGGCCCTGGCCGAGAACGAACTCGCCTCTATTCGCGATACCGCCATCACCCGTTTCGGCCTCATCGATGCCGGCGTGATTCACCGCTATGGGCGCCTCCTCCCCGGCGAAACCATCATGATGGTCATGACCCTCGCCCCCCATCGCCAGGCCGCCTTCGAGGGCGCCCAATTCCTGATGGATTACCTCAAGACCGGCGCACCGTTCTGGAAACAGGAGGAGACGCCGGCGGGCTTGCGCTGGGTCGATGCGAA
>CBFGPB010000356.1:0-2683 GCA_965650545.1 uncultured Devosia sp.
GGTGACGAAACAAGAAGCTGCCGCAAGGCGGCTTTTTTGTTTTTGGGGCCTCATGTCGCGCGGCTAGCCACGAAGGCTTGACACTGATCAACGCGGGCACCGGCAACTGCTGGCATTCAGGGTGTGTCGTCTTGTCGACGGCAAGCGGCGAGGGCGGTACAAAGTCCTAGGCTCCCTGATCCCATACTGGCCTCGCCGTCTTTCTCCTGATCATCGCCCGTGCTTGGCGGGTCAGGCAGACACTTTCCTTTCCACGTCCACTTTCGGCACCTTGAAGCCCATGGCGATCCAGGCCCAGAGCAGTTTTGCGTAGAAGCCGGCCGTGACCATGCCGCCCGCGGGCAGGGAATCATCGAGATTGGTGCCTTCGGGCACGCTGCCGGTCTGGGTGCGAATCTGCATGGGCGGACGGGTTTCGGCGGGCCAGAGGCCGGCGAAGAGGCTGAGCCAGTGGCCGCCTTCGAACTCGGTAAAGACCGGCGTGTTGCAGCAGGTGGCGAGGACGCGGCGAGTGGGGGCGCTGTCCGAGAGGCGGAACTCGGCGAGATTGGCCATGCCGTCAGGGAAGCGGACACGATCCTTGCGGTAGAGGACATAGGGCACGCCGCCGCTGGCAGCGGTCAGCGGGAAGGAAGGAGGCAGGGCGGCGAGGCGCTGGGCGGCGCTGCGGCAGGAATTGCAGTGACATTCTGCCGTGATGAAGGGGTCGCCCGTCACCTCGACGTGAAACTGGCCGCAGGCGCAGGTGAGCAAAGTGGTGGTCATCGGGGTGTTCCCTGTTGCTGAGGTCATCATGGCGACGGATTGACCCTGCGTATTTCGACACGATGGGCTCAGGCGACGCGTCCGGCAAGCGCGGAAGTTGCTTTCATACGAACATGTTGCACGGCTGTGCAGTGTCATCGGCTCGTCACGCAAGCTTCAAGTGAACGTCACGCAAGCTCACTAGACGGGACGGGCAGGTCGGGAGCCCCAGAGGGTGGATCACCTGTGCGCCCGGCCTTTCGGATTGTTTCGAATGGTTTCGCCCCTGGGCCGGCGCTCACCAAGAACATGGTCTGGCTGGAGCCGGGCGACCCGATGCGGGTGCGCCGGTCCGTTGGGAGACACGCATGAAGAACCTCAATCGCATGGGCCTTGCCGCCCTTTCGCTGACCCTTTCGACCTCGGTGGCCTTTGCCGCCACGGAAGTGACCTGGTGGCACGCCATGGGTGGCGAGCTGGGCACCAAGCTCGAGGAAATCGTCGCCGGCTACAATGCCAGCCAGTCCGACTATGTCGTGACCCCGGTCTACAAGGGCTCCTATGCCGAGACCATGACCGCTGCCATCGCCGCCTTCCGCGCCGGCGAGCAGCCCGAAATCGTCCAGGTGTTCGAAGTGGGCACGGGCACGATGATGGCCGCCAAGGGCGCCGTCTATCCGGTTTACCAGCTGATGGCCGACATGGGCGCCGCGTTCAACCCGGACGACTACCTGCCGACCGTCGTTGGCTATTACACCGACCTCGAGGGCAACATGCTCTCGATGCCGTTCAATTCCTCGACCCCGATCTTCTACTACAACAAGACCGCGTTCGAGAAAGCCGGCCTCGATCCCGAAACCCCGCCCAAGACCTGGGAAGAGCTCGAAGCCTTCTCCAAGCAGATCATTGAGGCGGGCGCGGCCACCTGTGGCTTCACCACCGGCTGGATTTCCTGGGCGCAGCTTGAGAACTTCTCGGCCTGGCACAACCTGCCCATCGGCACGCTGGAGAATGGTTTCGGTGGCCTTGGCGCCGAGCTGACCGTCAACGGCCCGCTGCAGGTCAAGCACTGGGAAAACCTCAAGAAGTGGCAGGATGAGGGTGTGTTCCAGTATGGCGGCCCCGGTGGCGCTGCCGACGCTCCGGCCAAGTTCTATACGGGCGAATGCGCCATGTACATGAACTCCTCGGCCTCGCGCGCGGGTGTCCTTGCCAATGCCGCGGACTTCGAAGTGGGCTTCGGCATGCTGCCGCATTATGAAGGCACCGAACCGCAGAACTCGATCATCGGCGGCGCGACCCTCTGGGTGCTGCAGGGCGCCGATGAAGCCCAGTACAAGGGCGTCGCCGACTTCTTCACCTATCTCTCCTCGGCCGAAGTGCAGGCCGACTGGCACCAGTTCACCGGCTACCTGCCGATCACCCAGGCTGCCTATGAGCTGGGCCAGAGCCAGGGCTATTACGAAGCCAATCCGGGTTCGGACGTGGCCATCAAGCAGATGACGCTCAATCCGCCGACCGAGAATTCCAAGGGCCTGCGTTTTGGCAATTACGTGCAGATCCGCGACGTGATCGACCAGGAATTCCAGGCGCTGCTTTCGGGTGAAAAGGGTGCCCAGCAGGCGCTGGACGACCTCGTGGCCCGCGGCAACCAGCTGCTGCGCGACTTCGAAGCCGCCAACCAGTAAGGCGCTTGCAATGCCGGGCGGGGCGCGTGATGCGCCTCGCCCTTTCGTCTTTTCGGGGCCGCCGTGACGGCGCTTCCGCGGATCGGGTCGATGGATACCAAACGCACAGTCTTTCCCAGCCGGGGCCTCCCCTATCTGCTGGTGGCGCCGCAGCTGATCATCACGCTGCTCTTCTTCATCTGGCCGGCCGGCCAGGCGGTGAAATCCTCGTTCGAGCGCGAAGACCCGTTCGGGCTGGCGACGAGTTTCGT
>CBFGPB010000357.1:0-2680 GCA_965650545.1 uncultured Devosia sp.
GGAAGCAGTTTATACCGAGCTCTCCAAGGATCGCCAGGTCCTGCGGCTGGCCGACGGCTCCTTGCGCACCCAGGACGACCAGGGCTTTGAGCTCAGCTTCCGCGTCACGACGCGCACACCGCTCGACCTTCCAGCCGAATTGGTCAATGCGCCCTATGACACACGCAGGCCGGTCAACCAGGTCGGTGTCTCCGAAGACATGGCGGCCAAGCCCCGTACGCTTTCGCATGTCGTGCTCTTCGTGCCCGACCTCGATGTCGCCGTGGGCTTCTACCGCGACCGGCTGGGCTTCCGCATCACCGACACGCTGACCGGCGCCGGCCCCTTCCTGCGCCCCCAGGCCAACCCGGACCATCACAGCCACTTCTTCATCCGCACCCCGCCCTACATGCAGGGCTGTGAGCATCTGGCCTTCCACATGGGCGGGCCGACCGAACTGCTCATGGCTGGCAGCCGCATGATGCGCGGCGGCTTCGAGAGCTTCTGGGGTCCGGGCCGGCACAAGTTCGGCTCCAACTGGTTCTGGTATTTCAAGAGCCCGCTCGGCTGCAATGTCGAATTCGACGCCGACATGGACACCCATGATGACGACTGGGCGCCGCGCGAAGCACCGATGGGCCCGGAGGCAGCGCAGGCCTTCGTCTTCCAGTACCGCGAGAAATGGGCGCCTGGTCCGGGGCCGAAGCCGGGCGCATGATCCCGCTCTGTCACCTCGATGACCTGCCCGATGGCGGAGCGCGGGGGCTCGAGGTGGCGGGCGAGCCCTACAAGGTCATCCTCGTGCGGCAGGGGGACCGCGTGCATGGCTGGCGCGACTTCTGCCCGCATTATGCCGGCGGCATCGGGCTGGCCTGGAAGCGGGACGCCTATCTCAATGGCGATCGCACCCACATTGCCTGCCACGCTCACGGCGCGTGGTTCGAGATCGACACCGGGGTCTGCGTTCAGGGCCCCTGCATCGGCAAGCATCTGAGCCGTGTGCCGCTGGCCATAGACGAAAAGGGCGTCGTGCATCTTGCCCGAACGCCCAGGGAGGAACGGAAATGATAGATCAACTCAAGCGCGTCCTGATTGTCGGCGGCGGCTTCTCCGGCATGGCGGCGGCCGTTGAGCTGGACCGCCTGGGAATAGACGTAGACCTGCTCGAAATCGACGCCGGCTGGCGCAGCTATGGCGCGGGGATCAGCCTCAATGGCGGTACCTTCCGCGCGATGGCGCGGCTGGGCATCCTCGACGCCTTCCGGCAGGTCGGTGCCATGACTGACGGCGTGGAAATGCGTGGTCCGCAGGATCAGGTCGTGGCCCGCCTCCCCACCCCGGCCCTCCTCGAAGGGACCACTGGAACCGGCGGCGTCATGCGCCCCGAACTGGCCCGGCTGCTGGCCGACCAGGTGCGGGCGGGCGGCACCAATGTCCGCCTCGGCGTGACCTTCACTGAAATCAAGGCCCAGCCGGATGGCTGCACTGTGACCTTCAGCGACGGAACCACAGGTCAGTACGACCTCGTCATCGGCGCCGACGGGCTTTATTCGGCCGTGCGCTCTGCCATCTGGCCCGAAGCGCCCAAGCCCCGCTACATCGGCCAGGCCGTATGGCGCGCGGTTGTCCCGCGCCCCGAACACTTGTCGACCGTGACGATGTGGATCGGTCCCAAGCTCAAGGTAGGGATCAACCACGTCTCGAGCACGCACAGCTATGTGTTCCTCACCGAGGATCGTCCGGTCAACGAACATGTGCCCCAGGAGACGCATGTGGACGCGCTGCGCGAACTGCTCGGCCGCTTCCCCTCGCCGACCATGCAGGCCCTCGCCGCCGATTTGAACACCAGCCATCAGGTGGTGTTCCGACCGCTTGAACAGATGCTGCTGCAGCGTCCCTGGTCGAAAGGCCGCGTGGTGCTCATTGGCGATGCCGTCCATGCCACCACGCCACACATGGCCGCCGGCGCCATGATCGGGCTCGAGGACGCTATCGTCCTGGCCGAGGAACTGCATAAGGCAGCCGACATCGCCACGGCCCTGACCGCCTTCGAGGACCGCCGCTGGGACCGCTGCCGGATGGTGGTCGAGAATTCGGGTCGGCTGGCCGAGATCGAGCAGGGCCATGGCACGCCCGAGGAGCACAGCCGCATCATGGGCCAGACGCTGGGCGCCCTGGCGCAGCCGATCTGACGGAGCCGCCATGTCGAGCTTTCCCGCCATCACCCGTGTCGTCACCGGTCATGACGCAGACGGTCAGGCCGTCATTGCAGAGGCCGGCCCCCTGCCGACCTCGGTGGCGCTGTCCGCCATTCCTGGAACGGTCTTCCACGAGATCTGGTCGACAGTGGGCACGCCCGCGCCTGTCGACAATGGTCCCGATCCGACGCTTGGACCACTGGCGCTATCGCCGCCCCGCCACGGCACGCGCATCCGCATCGTCGACATTCCCCCCGATACCGAGGAATTCCTGCGCGAGGGCAGCGGCAAGATGGGCGCCGCCTTCACCGAAATCGGCGAAGTGGGCGCGTCCACCGTCAAGGCCGGGTCGCCCCATCCCCTCATGCACCGCACCGAAAGCGTGGACTACGGCGTGGTGCTGGAGGGTGAGCTGACATTGATCCTCGACAGGGGAGAGGTCGACCTCAGGCCGGGCCATGTCGTGGTCCAGCGCGGCACCAACCACGCCTGGGCCAACCGCT
>CBFGPB010000358.1:0-2671 GCA_965650545.1 uncultured Devosia sp.
GGGACCTGCCGGTCCGCGACAGTTTCGATCTCAACCGCCACATCTACGACATTCCAGAACCCCGCTACGCCGACAACCTGGCCTATCTCGCGTCCATGTTGGACATGGCCTCGTATATCGACCGACCAGTCCGCCAGCTTTCCCTGGGTCAGCGCATGCGCGCCGAGATCGCCATGGCCCTGCTGCACGATCCCAAGATTCTCTTCCTTGACGAGCCTACAATCGGTCTCGATGTCGTGGCCAAGGACGCCGTGCGGAAATTCCTCGCCGAGATCAACCGCGAGCGCGGCACCACCATCATCCTCACCACCCACGACCTGGTCGACATCGAGGAAATCTGCCCGCGCCTCATCATGGTCGATGATGGCAAGCTGCTCTTCGACGGTGAGCTGAAACACCTGCGCGCCACCCTCGGATCCCGTCGGCGCCTGACCTTGGAATTCGCCACCGATCCGGGCCCCATCGCCATCACCGCGGCTACGCTGGTGGCGGACGAAGGCAGCGCCAAGCACTACCTGCTCGATCGCGAAGACGTTTCGCTGCTCGACGTTCTTGGCGAACTCGGCCGCGGCCATGGATTGCAGGATATCAAGCTCGAAGAGCCCGATATCGAGGAGGTGATCCGCACCTTCTACCAGAACAAGACCAGGCTGGCCGGGGCGCTGCCATGAGGGTCAGCGCTTATCCCGCCTTCACCGCCACCGCCTTCCAGGCGCGCCTCGCCTATCGCAATCAGGTCTGGGCCGGGGTCTTCGGGGAACTGGTCGCGACCTTTGCCTATATCGCCGTCTGGACTGCGGCCTTTGCCGGGTCCAGCACCAGCAGCGTCGCAGGCGTCAACCTGCCCGAGATGATCACCTATGTGCTGCTGGCCGGTCCGGTACTGCAGTGGAACACTACGCCTTTCATCCGCGAGGTGGGCGAGACGATCCGCACCGGCAATGTCACCGCGTACCTGCTCAAGCCGCTCCATTACCCGGCATTGCTGTTCTTCAACCAGCTCGGCAACAGTGCCTTCGAGCAAGTGACCATTACCCTGCCGGTCCTGATCATCGTTTTCCTGGCGGTCGGCCTGCTGCCGCCGGCGAGTGCGGCGCATGCCCTCTTGTTCCTGTGTTACTGGGCCGTTTCCTGGGCCATGTTGTTTCTGATTGCCACCACCGTCGCCATGCTCGCCTTCTGGATTCTGACGGCCTTTGCACTCGACTGGTTCCTGCGCGGCATCATGGCCGTGGCGTCGGGGGCCATCGTGCCGCTCTGGTTCATGCCACCACCCCTCGCGGCAGCCTTGGGTTACCTGCCCTTCGCCTGGGTCAGCTACTATCCCTCCGCCGTCTATCTGGGCAAGCTCGACCTGCCGGAGGCCGGTCTCCACCTCGTCATTGGCCTTGTCTGGCTGGCCGTCCTCGGCGCCTTCCTCGCCTGGCTCTGGTCGCGGGCGCGCCACCGGCTGATCGTCCAGGGAGGTTGAGCCATGTTCCGCGCCCTCCGCATTCTCCCCCACCTGGTCAGCATTCATGTGCGCACGCATCTGGAATACCGGGGAGCGCTGGTGATCGGCTGGATTGCCCAAGCCATCGGCTATGCCGGCACCTATGCGTCCATTGCGCTGATCATAACCCGCTTCGAAAATCTGGGGGGCTGGGCCTGGCCGGAAATGGCCCTGCTGCTGGCATTTCACCTCCTCGCCTATGCCCTAGGTGCCTCGCTGAGCTTCGTCCAGTTTCGCGACATGGAGGAGAAGGTCAGGCTCGGCACCATCGACGCCATCCTCGTCAAGCCGATCGGCACCTGGACCTATCTGGCCTTTTCGGGACTCAACATTGAATATGGCGGCCACATCGCGCTCGCCTTGGGTCTGATGGTCTGGTCGCTCGCCAATACGGCCATCGCATGGTCCCCGGCTTTGGTGGTTTACTTCATCGCCGCCACCATCAGCGCCGCCATGCTCACTGCGGCGCTGATGACCATGATCGGCGCAACCGCACTTGTCTGGGTGCGCTCGCGGCATCTCTTCGCCATCTATTTCGGCTTCTGGGAGCTGGCCCGCTACCCGCTCAACATCTTCCCCCCGCCCCTGCAGGTGATGATGATCACCTTCGCGCCCCTGGGCTTTCTCGCTTTCGTCCCCACGGCGGTCGCCCTGGGCAAGCCCGTCCCGATTCTCGGCGATTGGGCCGGCCCGGCCTCTCTCGCCATCGGCCCGCTCTTCGTACTGATCGCCATGGCACACTGGCGCCATTGCCTGCGCAATTACCAGGGCGCTGGCGGCTGACAAGCCGCGAATAAGTGATCGTGACAGCGCGGTAGAGGGGCAACCTCAGTTCGCGCGCGCCGTTCTCCTTCCACCGATTTGAAGGAGTGCCATCATGACCAAGGACAACAACAACGTCCTGCCGCCCGAAGAAGCCGTCGACCGCATCTGGGACCTGGCCAGAAAGATCGACATCTGCATGCTGACCACCTGGGATGGCAACCAACAGCGCAGCCGGCCAATGTCGGCCCGGGTCCGGCGCGAGGAAAACGCCATCTACTTCCTCACCGACCTTGAAGGCCACAAGCTGACCGAGATCGAGAACTTCCCCCATGTCTCGCTCGCCTGGGCCGACAATGGCGGCCACAAATACGTGGTCATTGCCGGCGAGGCCGACGTCTCCAACGACCGGCAGAA
>CBFGPB010000359.1:0-2669 GCA_965650545.1 uncultured Devosia sp.
GTCCGATGAGCGGCAGCTTTGCGCCGCGACCCCAACATTCCAACTAGATTGGCCGTTGGCCGAAATGGGGCCGGTGGCAGGAGCGCTGATGACTTACGCCTTTCGTCGTGCTTCTGTACTAGCCGCGATCATGGCGCTTGATAGGAACGTGAATGCTGCAGCCCAGGCGGCTTCGACCTGCCGGGTGTAGTTGTCGCACAGTCCTTGCGCCAGGGTCGAGAGGAGTGTCTCGCCCACAACCGGATAGTGCACTACGGCGACACCATAGGTCTTGTGGCGCAGCGCGCGCTCCGCGACCGTAGGCATGATGAAAGATCGTCAGTGAAGTGAATATGGAAACGGACAGCCTCTCAGGCCCGCCACAAGCGCTAGACTCTTGTGCCATCCTTGAAACGGTGGAGATCAGCGGCATCGTAACCGACATGGATTGTCTCTCCCGCTGACAAGCCTGCGTCGCCTTCGGCCTTGATCGTCAGTGGACCAAGCGTTTCGGACGTTACATAGATCAGGGTCTCGCTACCAAGATGTTCGACATGGCGGACCATGACTGGCCATTGAGCGTCCTCGGCGATGCGCAAATGCTCGGGACGAATGCCGATCGTGTCGCCGCCCAGCTTCCTGGCTTCCTCGCTTGAGATGAAGTTCATCCGCGGGGAGCCGATGAAGCCGGCAACGAAGGGGGTTGCGGGCTTGCGGTAAAGCTCCATCGGCGCGCCCGCCTGTTCGATATGCCCGTCCTTGAGCACCACAATGCGGTCCGCCATGGTCATGGCTTCGACCTGATCATGCGTGACATAGACCATGGTGGCGCCGATGCGGCTGTGGAGTTCGGCCAGTTCGACGCGCATCTGAGCGCGCAGGGCCGCATCGAGATTGGAAAGCGGTTCGTCGAACAGGAAGACCTTGGGCTTGCGCACGATCGCGCGGCCAATGGCGACGCGCTGGCGCTGGCCGCCGGAAAGCTGCTTGGGCTTGCGGTCGAGCAGATGGGTGAGCTGCAGTGTCTCGGCCGCCTCCCGGACCCGGGCCTCGATTTCCGCCTTGGGCATGCCCGAGAGCTTGAGACCGAAGCCGATATTGTCGGCCACGCTCATATGCGGATAGAGCGCATAGGACTGGAACACCATGGCGATGCCGCGCTGTGACGGGTCGCGCGTGGTCACATCGTCGCCACCGATCTCAATGGTGCCACCCGAGACTTCCTCGAGACCGGCGATCATGCGCAACAGTGTGGACTTGCCACAACCCGAAGGACCGACCAGTACGGTGAAGGATCCGTCGGGGATGGTCAGGTCCAGGCCGGGGATGACGTTCACCACGCCATAGCGCTTCTGGACATTGCTGAAGACGACGTCAGCCATTGGGCTTCTCCTCGGTCTGGTCGGTGCTGCGGACGGATACGGTGCCGTCGAGGGCAGTGAAGCCGCCATCGGCAAACAGGGAAATCGTGGTGGCGCCAACCCGGTAGTAGCGAAAGCTCAGGGCGCGGAAATCATTGATGTAGAGGACGCCCAGCCCCAGTTCGGGATCGACCACGAGGTCGAGCCTATAAGCCCCGTCGGGACTGGGCGGAAAGGCGACGCGGGGGGCGCCGTTAGGGTCACCATTGTAGAGAAAGGCGGCTTCGCCACTGTCGGTGTCGAGCTCGAGCGTACTGGCGCGACCCGAATTGGCGGCGGTAAAGGTGATCCCGAAACGGGATCCGGGTGTTACCCCCAGCTCGGCCCGGACCCGCATGGCCGTGTCCGGCGTGCCCGCCTGAAGCTGTTCCGTCGAGAGCACAGAGCGTCCCGTATCGAACTGCTCGCCGAGCTGCATGGGCAGGCTGACCGCGAGGGCGCCCTCTGCCGTGCGGCGCAACGCATGCATGACGAGATCGCCGCCCCATACGAAACTCATCGCGTCCTTGCGCAAGCTCTTGTGCGCCACCCACCCGAAAAGCAGCCGATCATCCCCGGTTCCGGCCGACTTGCCCGCATAGAAGCCGCGGCCGTCGAGGGCGTCATAGGGTCCATATTGGTAGGGACCGGCGCTGTCGGCGGCAGTGAGATAGCGCACCTGCCGCGAGGCGTCGCGCTGGTCCGAATAGAGAAGGAACCAGTCGCCACCTTCGGTGAAGAGGTCCGGCACTTCGAGGTTGAGCGGCGAATCCTCGGTGTAAAGCGGATCGGCCGCCGTCCAGGCGCCCAAATCAGGCGAGGTATAGAGCCCGACGGCAGCGTCGCCCTCGTGCCTGGTGGTCACCAGCATCCACCAGGCGCCGGATTCCGCGTTCCAGAACACGAAGGGATCGCGAAAGTCCAACTCGTCGTAAGTTGGCAGACCAGCGAAGGTGGTGTCGGGCACCTTTGACCATGGGCCCGCCAGCGTCTCCGCCCGCGCCTCCATGGTGACTTCCTTGGGGCGGGCCTCCGGGTTGTGCCCGGTATAGTAGAGGCGATATCCGCCCTCGGGGTCGGCGACAACACTGCCGCTGCCGGTCCAGTAATCCGGCGTTCCGGCCTCGCCCACCGGCACGGCTTCGACCGGCTTCGACCAGGTGCTCAGGTCCGACGTTTGGGACATGAACCAGGGATGGCGCCCCTGGTTCTGCAGGTAGAAGACGGAATAGGTACCATTTTCGAAGAATGGATTGGGGTCGCCAACCCCGGGCACTTCGCCAGCGAAGT
>CBFGPB010000360.1:0-2658 GCA_965650545.1 uncultured Devosia sp.
CCAATTCGGAAGGCGAGCGCTTCATGGAGCGCTATGCCCCCAATGCCAAGGACCTCGCCTCGCGCGACGTGGTTTCGCGCTGCATGACGCTCGAAATCCGCGAGGGGCGCGGCGTGGGTCCCAAGAAGGACCACATCTACCTCCACCTCGACCACCTCGATCCCAAGGTGCTGCATGAGCGCCTGCCGGGCATCACCGAATCGGCAAAGATCTTTGCCGGCGTGGACCTCACCCGCGAGCCGATCCCGGTGCTGCCGACCGTGCACTACAATATGGGCGGCATCCCGGCCAATTATCACGGCGAGGTGCTGAACCCGACTGCCGACGACCCGAACCGCGTCGTGCCGGGCCTGATGGCCGTGGGCGAAGCGGCCTGCGCCTCGGTGCATGGCGCCAATCGCCTGGGCTCCAATTCGCTGACCGACCTCGTGGTCTTCGGCCGCGCCGCCGCCATCCGTGCCGGCAAGGTGATCGACAAGGCCTCGCCCGTGCCGGGCATCAACAAGGCCCAGGACGACAAGATTCTTGCGCGCTTTGACCGCCTGCGGAATGCCAATGGCTCCCAGCCCACGGCCAAGCTGCGGGACGAAATGCAGCGCACCATGCAGGCCGATGCCGCCGTGTTCCGCACCGATGCCTCGCTCAAGAACGGCGTCAAGGCGATGACCGAGATCTATTCGCGGCTGCCCGATGTGAAGGTCACCGACCGCTCGCTGATCTGGAATTCGGACCTCGTCGAAACGCTCGAACTTGAAAACCTCATGACCTGCGCGGTGGCCACCGTGGTCTCGGCCGAGGCCCGGCACGAAAGCCGCGGCGCCCACGCGCATGAGGACTTCCCCAATCGCGACGACGTGGAATGGCGCAAGCATACGCTGGCCACGGTGGATGTGGCGACCGGCGCGGTGGCGCTGTCCTATCGCCCCGTCATCGTCGACCCGCTGACGCCCCAGGACCAGGGCGGCATCGACCTCAAGAAGATCGCGCCCAAGGCGCGCGTCTACTAAGGGGCCCGGGCATGTGCCACTTGTGCGAAGAGCGCAGCTATGACGGACGCCGCAGCACTGCGGCGCCGGTTGCGCCCGTCGCCAAGCCGGCGCCCACGCCCCAGCCGCGTCCTAAGGCCGACGGGGACCGCAAATGAGTGATGCGGGCTATTCGGGCACGCCGCTGGCGCAGAAGCTGGGGTTCAAGGACGGGAGCCGCGTGCTCTTTGTCGACCTGCCCCAGTCCCTTTCCGGCCTGGCGTCCAGCCGGGATTTTGTCGCGGCCAATCGTCTCCGGGTCGAAGACCTGGATCGGGCCGAGGGGCCCTATGCGGCCATCCATCTGTTCACGGCGGCGCGCGCGGTGCTCGAATCCCTGGCCCAGCCGCTGATGAACCTCATTGCCCGCGACGGCATGATCTGGGTGAGCTGGCCGAAAAAGGCCTCGAAAGTGGCCACGGACATCACCGAGGATGTGATCCGCGCGGTGGTGCTGCCCCTGGGTCTGGTCGATGTGAAAGTATGTGCCGTGGACGAGGTCTGGTCCGGGCTGAAACTGGTCATCCGCAAGGAGCTGAGATGAAGCGTCTGATTGCCCTCCTGCCGCTGCTGGCGCTGAGCGTGCCGGTCCTCGCCGCCCCGCCGACCGCGGCCCAGAAGGAAGAATTCTATGCCGTCTGCATGGGCATTGCGCAGGACGCGACGCTGTGCGGCTGCAAGGCGGATGCGGCGATGACGCTGATCGACGAGCGCTTCATGGGCGTGGTCATCGCCTCGATGAAGGGCGGCGCGCCGGTCGCAGCGGACTATGACGCCTACAATACCTACGTCGCCAAATCGAACCAGGTCTGCAAGCCGAACTACTGACCGGGCGGAACGGAATTTCCTTGGGGCCAAAACCCCGAAGTTGAGAAGGAAGAGCGAAGCAAATGGCCGAACTGACATTGCGCAAGGCCGACCAGCCGCAAAAGGGCAAGACCTGGCCGAAGCCGGCCGGCGCGACACGCCTCAGAGAGTTCCACATCTATCGCTACGATCCGGACAGCACCGACAATCCGCGCATCGACACCTATTTCGTCGATCTCGACAATTGCGGTCCGATGATCCTGGACGCATTGCTCTATATCAAGAACAACACCGATCCGACCCTGACGCTGCGCCGCTCCTGCCGCGAGGGCATTTGCGGCTCATGCTCGATGAATATCAACGGGCTCAATACCCTGGCCTGTACCAAGGGCATGGATGACTCGTCGGGCCCGATCAAGATCTACCCGCTGCCGCATATGCCGGTGGTCAAGGACCTCGTCCCCGACCTCACCAACTTCTACGCCCAGCACCGTGCCATCGAGCCCTGGCTCAAGACCACTTCGCCCACGCCGGAAAAGGAATGGACGCAGTCGGTGGAGAACCGCGCCAAGCTCGACGGGCTCTATGAATGCATCCTCTGCGCCTGCTGCTCGACCTCGTGCCCGAGCTATTGGTGGAATGGCGAGAAGTATCTCGGGCCCGCCGCCCTGCTGCAGGCCTATCGCTGGCTGATCGACAGCCGCGACGAGACGACGAGCGAACGCCTCGACAATCTCGAAGACCCGTTCAAGCTCTATCGCTGCCACACGATCATGAACTGCGCCAAGGTCTGCCCGAAGGGGCTGAACCCGGCCAAGGCCATTGC
>CBFGPB010000361.1:0-2654 GCA_965650545.1 uncultured Devosia sp.
GGGCGCTGCATCAGCCTCCTCAAGCTGCTGCTGACCAATTTCTGCATCTATGACTGCGCCTATTGCATCAACCGCTCATCGTCGAATGTGCGGCGGGCGCGGTTCTCGGTGGAGGAAGTCGTTCGCCTCACGCTCGACTTCTACCGTCGAAACTATATCGAGGGGCTATTCCTCTCCTCCGGCATCATCCGCTCGCCCGACCACACGATGGAGGAACTGGTGCGGGTGGCGCGCACCCTGCGCGAGCAGCACCTGTTCGCTGGCTACATTCACCTCAAGGTCATTCCCAATGCGTCGCCCGAACTGCTGGTCGAGGCCGGCCGCTGGGCCGATCGCCTGTCCACCAATATCGAACTGCCCACCGACGTTGCGCTGGAGCAGTTGGCGCCGGAAAAGCGGCCTTCGGAAATCCGCACCGCCATGGCGCGGCTGCGCGGCAGGCTCGACGAGGCAGTCCCGGAGGGTAAGCCCAAAGCCAAGCCGGAAAAGTTCGCCCCGGCCGGCCAGTCGACGCAGATGATCATCGGGGCCGATGGCGCCAATGATGCGGCCATCCTGACGCGCGCCGCCGGGCTCTACTCGGGCTATCGTCTCAAGCGCGTTTACTATTCCGCCTTCTCGCCGATTCCCGATGCCAGTTCCCGGCTGCCCCTGAAACCGCCGCCGCTGATGCGCGAGCACCGGCTCTACCAGGCCGACTGGCTGATCCGTTTCTATGGCTTCGACGTGCCGGAAATCGTCTCCGGCGGTGATCAAGGCGACCTCGACCTGGCGATCGATCCCAAACTGGCATGGGCCCTCAAGCAGCGGCAGAACTTTCCGGTGGACGTCAACAAGGCGGAGCGCGAATGGCTCTTGCGGGTGCCGGGGCTTGGCATCAACGCGGTTGACCGCATCCTGAGGTCGCGGCGCCATCATCGCCTGAGACTTGCCGATGTCGCGCGCATGACCGCCTCCATCGACAAGGTTCGCCCCTTCATCGTTTGCGCCGACTGGACGCCGGGCGCACGGCTGGACGACCTGCGCTTGCGCCGGAAGCTGGCGCCGCCCCCGACCCAGTTGAGCCTCTTCTGATGCTGGCCGTCCGCCTCGACCGGCTCAATGATCTCGACGAGTGGCGCGGCAAGGCGCGTCGCCTGCTCGCCGCCGGCATGGCGCCCAGCCAGGTCGTTTGGCGCGCGGGAAGCGAACAAAACGGCCTCTTTGAAGCGGGCGATACCATGCTGCCCGATGCTGGCGGTCCAGTGGGGACGGTGCCGCGGCAATTCATGGACCTGGCGGGGTCGGTCATCCAGCATTCGAGCCCCGACCGCTTCGGCGTCCTCTACCGCGTCCTGTGGCGCCTGCAGTCCGACCCCGCCTTTTTCACCAATGCTGGGGATCGCGACAACAATCTGCTCACAAATTGGGCGTCGGCAGTGCGCCGCGATGCCCACAAGATGAAGGCCTTCGTCCGCTTCCGATCGGTCATGGAGGGCGATCAGGAGCGCTTCATTGCCTGGTTCGAGCCGGATCATTTCGTCCTGGAAGCCACCGCTCCCTTCTTCGCCCGGCGCTTTGCCGGCATGGATTGGGGCATTGTGACGCCCTATGCAAGTGCCTGGTGGGACACGGAAAAACTCGAATTTGGTCCCGGTGGCAACAAGAGCGACGTGCCGGCCGAAGACGCCGTCGAGAACGACTGGAAAACCTATTACGCCTCGATCTTCAATCCCGCCCGCCTCAAGGTGGCAATGATGAAGAGCGAGATGCCGGTCAAATATTGGCGCAACCTGCCCGAGGCCGAAATCATTAAGCCTTTGATCCGACATGCGAAAACGATGGAGGAGGAGATGATCGAGCGTGCCGCCACCCAGCCGCCGGCCCGCCATCTGCGGCAGCAGGCGCGGCAAGCGGAAGTCGAGCCAAATCAGGATCCTGGTTCGCTCGCCGCTGCCCGCGATGCGGTGCAGGACTGCCGCCGCTGCCCGCTTCACGAACAGGCAACACAGGCCGTTTTCGGAGAAGGGCCGGCCAATGCCAGCCTGATGTTCGTCGGCGAACAGCCTGGCGACCAGGAGGATCTTCTTGGCCGTCCCTTCGTCGGTCCGGCTGGACAAGTGCTTGACGAGGCTATCGAAAAGGTCGGCATCGAGCGCAGCAAGGTCTATGTGACCAACGCCGTCAAGCACTTCAAGTTCACCCCGCGCGGCAAGCGCCGCATCCACCAGCGACCGGACACGGGCGAAGTGCAGGCCTGCAGGTTCTGGCTCGATCTTGAACGGCATTTCGTCAAGCCGCGTCTCGTCGTCGCCCTCGGCGCCACGGCCGCGCAGAGTCTGCTAGGAAAGGCCAATGTCACCATCGGCAAACTCCGCGGCCAACCCATTGAAATGGCTGATGGAACAGTGCTCTTGGTCACAAACCATCCATCCTATCTGCTCCGTATTCCCGATGCGGAGAGCCGGGCGCGTGAGCTGGCGAAATTCGAAGCCGACCTCGCAATGGCGCGCGACCTGCTGGCCGATCTGGAAAAGTCTACCGCCTGATACCGCAACGCTTGACAGGAAGGAGCGGTAAACCTTAGTAAGGCGCGCATCGGCACTGCCGACGGCCCTTTGGGGCGGAGTAGCTCAGTTGGTTAGAGCAGCGGAATCATAATCCGTGTGTCGGGG
>CBFGPB010000362.1:0-2642 GCA_965650545.1 uncultured Devosia sp.
TGAGCAAGACCGCCCCCTGCGCGATCGGCGCATGCAACTCGGTCGGCACCAGCCACACGTCCGCCTTGCCCAGCACCTGGCTCGCCGCCACGAAACCCATTTCGGCATTGCCGCTTTCGACAAATTGCAGCGTCTGGGAAATGTTTTCGCCCATGACCAGTTTTGGCCCTATGGCATCATAGAGTCCCAGCGCTGTCAGTGTCTCCAAGGCCGCCGCCCCATAGGGCGCCGCGTCCGGATCGGCAATCGCGAGCTTTTCGAAATCTCCCTCGAGCACCGCTTCGCCGCCGCTCACATCGCGTCCCGGCGCATAGAGCGCCAACTGTCCTTCAGCGTAAACGAAGAACGACCCCTCCACGCCAAACCCTTCGGCGATCGCCCGTTCCGGCCGCTCGGTATCGGCCGCCAGGAACACGTCGAAGGGAGCCGCCTGGGTGATCTGGGTATAGAGCCCACCGGTCGCGCCAAAACTCAGGATCAGGTCATGCCCGCTCTCGGCTGCGAACACCGCGGCCAATTCCTCGGCCGCTGCCGTGAAATTGGCAGCCACCGCCACATGGGCGGTTTCGGCCAGGGCCGGCGGGGAAAGGCCAAGAAAAACCCACGCGGCAAAAGCAAGACGCTTCGCCACCCCACCGGCCGTCACCCTCGGGCTTGACCCGAGGGTCCCGTACTTGTGTAAACACCGGCAAGTGCACCCCCCTCGGATCAAGCCCGAGGGTGACGCGCCATATGTTGACGGCATCAAAGCAGGCGCCAAGCGAGCCCTACCCCCTCAGCGCGCTCGCTTCCTTCGCCAGCGCCTCGACCCGCGCGAAATCGCCGCTCGCCAGCGCATCGGCCGGCATGATCCACGAGCCGCCCACGCAGATCACGTTGGGCAGTGCCAGATAGGTCTTGGCCTTTTCCGGATCAATGCCGCCGGTCGGGCAGAAAGTGATATCGGGCAGCGGCGAGGCAAAGGCCTTCAGGACCGGCGCGCCGCCCAGGGCTTCGGCGGGGAAGAACTTGAGGAACGAATAGCCGCGCTCGGCCGCGGCCATCGCCTCGGTCGGGGTGCCGATACCGGGCAGCAGCGGAATGGCCACGTCCTCGGCCGCGTCGAGCAGCCGCGGCGAGGCGCCGGGCGAGACCATGAAGCGGCAGCCGGCATCGACGCTCTGCTTCATGTGGGCGCCATTGCGCACCGTACCCGAGCCGACGATCGCGCCCGTCACCTTGGCCATTTCTTCCATCACCTTGAGCGCATTGGGCGTGCGCAGCGTCACTTCCAGCACCGGCAACCCGCCCGCCACCAAGGCTTCGGCCAGCGGCCGCGCCTTGGCCACGTCATCGAGAATGATGACCGGCACAACCGGCGCGAGCGAAAGGATGGAACGGATGGCGTTTGCGTCCTGCGGCATCGAAAAAGTCCTCGGCTGGAATTGGGCATGAGCGTTAGGCGTCCTACCTATTTCCTGCAAGACCATTCATTGAAATGAAAGCCAAAAATCCCTAGGTTCCGCCTCGCGCGTTGAGCCGCGCCGCTCCGGCGACCCGCATGGGCCCGGCAGTCGAGAACGGGGAGGCACACATGGTGCAGACGATCAACGCGGTGACGCCGCTCACCGAGGCCCGCGCCATCCTGGCCGAGAGTTTCGATCTCAAGTTCTCGAAAGCCGTCGAGCGCGCCACCGACAAGATCTTCGATCGCGTCAAGGACAAGATCCCGGGGGTCGAATGGCCCTTCTATGCGCCGCTGATCTTCCAGATCAACCGGCTCAAGAAGGAGAAGGACGCGGTCATTCTCGCCCACAATTACCAGACCCCGCAAATCTATCATGGCATTGCCGACGTGGTGGGCGACAGCCTGCAACTGGCCGTCGAGGCCACCAAGGTCCAGCAGTCGGTCATCGTCCAGTGCGGCGTGCACTTCATGGCCGAGACCAGCAAGTTGCTGAACCCGGAAAAGACCGTCCTCATCCCCGATAGCCGTGCCGGCTGCTCGCTCAGCGAAAGCATCACCGCCGAGGACGTGCTGGCCATGCGCGCCCAGTATCCCGGCGCCCCGGTCGTCACCTATGTCAACACCTCGGCCGCCGTGAAGGCCGTGACCGACGTGTGCTGCACCTCCTCCAACGCGCTCGACATCGTCAATCGCGTCGAGGGCGACACGGTCATCATGATCCCCGATCAATACCTGGCCGCCAACACGGCCAAGAAGACGCAAAAGAAGATCATCACCTGGGCCGGCGCCTGCGAGGTCCACGAGACCTTCACCGCCGAGGATATTTCCGAGCTCCGGCACGCCTATCCGACGGCCAAGATCATCGCCCATCCCGAATGCCCGCCCGAGGTCATCGACGCGGTCGACTTTGCCGGCTCCACCGCCGCCATGATCGACTGGGTCAAGTCCACCAAGCCGCCGCGCGTCGTCATGGTCACCGAATGCTCCATGTCCGACAATGTCGCCTCCGAAACCACCGGCGTCGATTTCCTGCGCGGCTGCAACATCTGCCCGCACATGAAGCGCATCAACCTCGAAAACGTCCTCTGGTCGCTGCACACCATGACCGAGGAAGTCACGATCCCTGCTGAAATCATCCCCCCCGCCCGATTGGCGGTGGAGAGGATGATCGAACTCAGCCGCAAGGGTGACTGAC
>CBFGPB010000363.1:0-2602 GCA_965650545.1 uncultured Devosia sp.
AGGGTGGGGTGATGCAACGCGCAGAACGCTACCGCACCACGAAGCCCATCTTTTTCAGATGCGTATAGGCCGCGATCACGGTCCGCAGGCGCTCCTCGGACGAGGCGTCACCACCATTGACGTCCGGGTGGTGCTTCTTGACCAGTGCCTTGTAGGCGGCCTTGATCTCGTCGGACTTGGCATGCTTGGTGAACCCCAGCGTTTCGAGCGCCCGCCGGTCCGGCTCGTTGAGAGGCTTCACCCGCTCGGCTGCCGGACGCTTGGACTGCTGGTAGCGATAACGGGCAAAAACGCCGAACGGATCGCCATATTTGTCGCCCAATTGCGGACCCTGCCGGCCGGCCGAGCGGGCGGCGCCGGGATTGCCGGTGGCAAAGCTCGAGCGCGATTCGGCCTTGGGCGGCGCGTGCAGCGCCTCCTCCAGCTCTTCCGGGCTCATGCCGGCGAAATAGTTGAAGGCCTTGTTGTAGTGGCGCACATGCTCAAGGCAGAAATTGTGGTACTGGCCCTCGGAGCGCACACCCTTGGGCGCTTTGAACTCGCCCGGCTCCTCGCAGCCTTCCCAGTCGCAGACAACGTCCACCGGCTCGGGCTTTTCCTCCCGGCGCGGACGGATGCGAATGGTATCGAAGAGCTTGGATTGCAGTTTCATAGTACCTAGTTAGATCTCTTACGACTTTGGAGGCGACACGCCCATGTCCATGACGGACACGATCCATGCCCGGCTCACCGAAAAATTCTCTCCCCTCCACCTGGAGGTGATCGATGAATCGGCGTCCCACCACGGCCACGCCGGCTGGCGCGAGGGAGGTGAAACCCATTTTCGTGTCAGAATCGCGACCCGCAATTTTGACGGGATGAGCCGCGTTGCGCAACACCGTGCGGTGATGGAAGCGCTGGAGGCTGAGCTGAAATCGAGCGTGCATGCCCTCGCCATCGAGGTGCTGCCGACAGGCTCGATATAGTCAAACGCCCGAAGTTTCGCCACCCTCCTTCGACGGTGTGATTTTCACCTTCGACACGCGCTGGCGGTCACGCTCCAGCACATGGAAGGTGAAACCATGGGCAGCAACGACATGGCCCGGCTCGGGAATAAGCTTGGCCGCATTGATGACGATGCCGGCGACCGTATTGGCGTGTCCGTCCGGCAGATCCCAGTCGAGCAGGCGGTTGATGTCACGGATGGCAATGCTGGCATCCACGATGAAGCTGCCATCGGCCTGCTTGTCTATGCCGAAGACGGCCTCGTCGTCGGGCTCGTCATGCTCGTCGGAAATGTCGCCGACGATTTCCTCGATAATGTCTTCCAGCGTCACCAGGCCTTCGAGCACGCCATATTCGTCGAGCACCAGCGCCATGTGTGAATGGCGCTTGAGGAAGGCCGAAAGCTGCACCTGCACCGGGGTCGATTGCGGAATGAACCAGGGCTTGGTCATGATCTGCCTGAGATCGACTTGGGCTGCATCGCCATTGACCGCCATGAGGGCGCGCAGCACATCCTTGGCATGGACGATGCCGACAATGTCGTCGCTCTCGCCCTGGTAGAGCGGAATGCGGGTATAGG
Source organism: uncultured Devosia sp. (assembly GCA_965650545.1). Lineage (GTDB taxonomy): Bacteria > Pseudomonadota > Alphaproteobacteria > Rhizobiales > Devosiaceae > Devosia. The sequence continues at coordinate 1,565 of CBFGPB010000363.1, forward strand.
CGCTGTCGAGCACGGCCTTGACCAGCTCGTCGGCCGGTAGCGTTGCATCCAGCGCCAGCATCTGTGTGCGGTGGACCATCACGTCGCTGACCACGAGGTCGCGCAGGTCCAGCAGCCCCCCGAGCATGTCGCGGTCGCCCTTGACCACTTCGCCCTCGGAATGGAGCAGGTCGAGCGTACCGCGGATTTCGTCATGGCCCGAAATGGCGCTGACATTGCTGGCATCAAGGCCGAAGAGTTTCAGGATCGCATTGACGATGGCCTGCACGGCCAGGGTCACCGGAGCAAAGACAAAGACGATGATCCGGATGACGGGGGCCACCGTCAGCGCAAAGCCATCGGGCCGCGTCAGGGCCAGGGTCTTGGGCAGCACTTCGGAGAAGATCACCACGGCCGCCGTCATGACCAGGGTCGCATAGGCAATCCCTGCCTCGCCGAACAGCGCAATGAGCACGCTGGCCGCCAGGGTCGACGCCAGGATGTTGACGATATTGTTGCCCAAGAGCAGGGCGCCGATCAGGCGCTCCTTTTCGCTGCTGAGCGTCTCCACCAACAGCGCACGCTTGTCCCCTGCCCGGGCCATCTGGTGCATGCGCGACCGTGATGCGGCCGTCAGGGCCGTTTCCGACCCCGAAAAGAAAAAGCTCATGGCGAGCAGGACCAGGATGCCGGCCGAAGTCAGCCAGAGGGTGAGGCTCATGAGTCCCGCATCTCCTCGAGATAGGTCCTGACGGCTGCCGGATCGACATTCCTCTCGATGAAGGCCTGGCCGATGCCGCGGGTGAGGATGAAGGTCAGCGCCCCGCGCGAGACCTTCTTGTCCTGGGCAATGGCAGCCATAAGCACATCGGTCGACCCGAGTTGGCCCGGAATGTCACCCAGCATGGTCGGGAGACCGGCCGCCCTGAGATGCGCCGCGACCCGGCCCGTATCCTGCCCCGGGGCAAGGCCCAGCCGATTGGAAAAGCCGTGGGCCAGCACCATGCCGATGGCAACGCCTTCGCCATGCAGCAGCCGGTCGGAATAGCCGGTATCCTT
>CBFGPB010000364.1:0-2595 GCA_965650545.1 uncultured Devosia sp.
TTCTGCACGATGCGGCCCACCAGCGACCGGTCGGCGAGCACGTTGGCCTTGGTCGGGACGATCCGGAGGGCGATCGAGCGCTCCCGCGCCATGGGCCCGAACTCGACCTCGGTCTTGCGCAAAAGGTCCTGCGCCTGAATGGGGGCGGGTGCCGGCTTGAGGGCGCCGCTGTCGATGCGCGAAATGTCGAGCAAGGCCGACATGATGTCTTCCACCGCCGTCAGCGAGGCTTCGATGGAATTGGCCAGTTCGCCAAAGGCCGTCGACTTTGCCCGCTCCACCAGCGTGGACGTATAGAGCCGCGCCGCATTGAGCGGCTGCAGCAGGTCGTGGCTGGCCGCCGCGAGGAAGCGGGTCTTGTCGTGATTGGAGGCATCGGCCTTGGCGCGGGCAATCTCGAGCTCGGAATTGACCTGCTTGAGCGCCGAGGTGCGTTCTTCCACCCGGTGTTCGAGGGTCTGGTTGATCTGTTCGAGCTGCTGCTCGGCCCGCACCCGCGCGGTGACGTCGGAAAAGCTGATGACGAGGCCGCCATCGGGCAGGCGGCTGGAATGGAATTCCAGTGTCTGGCCGGCAGTGCCCATGCGCTGGGTGACGCTGGTTGGCGTGCCGGTGAGAACCTTGATCCGCTCGATGGCCAGTTGCGCGGCGTCGCCCGGCCCCAGGTCGCCGCGTTCGGCCATGTAGAGCGCGATATCGAACAAGGCCGAGCCGGGGCGCACCAGATCGGGCGGCAGATGCAGGAGTGTATTGTAGCGCTGGTTGGATGCGACCAGCCGCAGCCCGGCATCGAACACGGCAATGCCTTGCGGGATATGGTCCATGGCCAGGGTTATGGCGCGGACGGGGTCGTGGTCGAGCAGCGTCATCGGTGCGACGGCCTGTCTGAAGTCTCTGGCGTCCTTATCGGCCTCGCGGGCGGGCGGCGCAAGACCGCCATTGGGCCCATTGATTTTGCCGCCGAACCCCTGCAATCGTTAAGTCCGGCTAGCGGGTCCTGCCGAGGTCACACAAGCGAGAGGGGTGCAAATGGGCATGTTCAAGGAATTCCGGGATTTTGCCATCAAGGGCAATATGATCGATCTGGCGATCGGCGTGATCATCGGCGCCGCATTCGGGGCCATCGTGTCCTCGATCGTGGACGACATCTTCATGCCGCTGATCGGCCTGATCATTGGCGGCATTGATTTTTCCAATCTCTTCATCGTGCTGTCCAACCCCAACGATGTTCCCGTACCATCGGTCGCCGCGGCCAAGGAGGCGGGTGTCGCGACCCTCAATATCGGCCTGTTCATCAATGCCGTGGTCAAGTTCACCATCATCGCCTTCGTGCTCTTCATGGTGGTCAAGGGCATCAATGCGATGAAGCGCGAGGCGGCCAAGGAGCCGGTCGCAGCCACGCCGGCACCGACCAAGGAAGAAGTGCTGCTCACCGAAATTCGCGACGCCATTCGCGCTGGCAGCAAGACCTGATCGGGAGGCCGGCAGCGATGCCGGCTTCTTCTTTCCGCAGATTGTAGGAATTTTGTCATTGACTTTGTTGAATAGTGAAAATATCCCTATCAACTAGGTAGTTCATCCTACGGGTTCCTCGTATCGGACAGAGCGACCACTTAGATCAAACTACACTTGCGGGACACCTGGGCAGAGGTGCAGCGGCGGCGGGGCTGGGGTTCCGCCGGGCGGTCCGCTGCGTGTCGAGGTCAGCCCGGTATTAGGGACGATCTTGCCGGAAGGGGCATTTGGCATGAACACGCACACCTACTATCATTCCTTTCTCAACCGGGACCGGCTGGTCCATATCGTCGATCCGGATCCGGGGACCTGCGAGGCGCTCAGCGTCCTCTTCCGCCTCGATGGGTTCCAGACGGTCTTCTCCCTCGAAACGGCCCACTTCATTGCGGCGTTGGAGCGGCGCCAGCCCGACGTCGTGGTGGTCAATTTCGACCTGGGCGAGGACAGCGGCCTCGGGCTCCTGCGCCGGGTCAAGGCGCTGCGCACCGGCGCGCCCGTGGTCATGCTGGCCAATACGCCGCAGGTCGATGCGGCTGTCACGGCCATGAAGATGGGCGCCACCGACGTGCTGACCCGCCCCATCGACAGCGAACACCTGCTCACCGTGATCCGCGACGCACTGCGCAAGGACGTGCACTTCGGCGCCATGCAGGCGGGCAGCCGGCCGGTGGAGGTGCGCGGCTTTGCCCAGCTCACGCCGCGTGAGCGCGAAGTGCTGCAATTGATCACCAATGGCCAATCCAACAAGGAGGCGGGCCGGGAACTGGGCATCTCCCCGCGCACCATCGAAGTGCACCGCGCCCGCGTCATGGAGAAGCTCGGGGCAAGGAACACCGCCGACCTGATGCGGATCGTTTTGACTTCGTAGCCGGTCCGCAGGATCAATCCCTCCGGTGGAGGGATTGAAGGCAAGAAGGCCATGAGAGCTATGCTCGAATGGCGAGTTAGCCGGTCCGCAGGATCAATCCCTCCGGTGGAGGGATTGAAGGCAAGAAGGCCATGAGAGCTATGCTCGAATGGCGAGTTAGCCGGTCCGCAGGATCAATCCCTCCGGTGGAGGGATTGAAGGCAAGAAGGCCA
>CBFGPB010000365.1:0-2581 GCA_965650545.1 uncultured Devosia sp.
CCGTGGTTTCGGCCAGCGTCGTCGGGCAGACATCGGGGCAGAACGTATAGCCAAAGAACACAAGGCTCGGCTTGCCGACGAGATCGGCCTGCGTGAACGTCCCGCCCTGCGTGGAGGCCAGCGCGAACTCCTGCCCCGTCACCCCGAGCGGCCGCTGCGGCGGCCGGAACATGTAGAGCGCCGTCGCCCCGATAGCCGCCACGGCCACCAGCACCCACAGCACGATACGGAAATTGCGAAGAGTAGTGTTGGTTGTCATGGGCCGGCAATGCCTCGAAATTTCAACGTCCACCGGACGGACACCGCCCCCTTGAGGGGCTTCGTGCCGTCCCGAAGGGAGAATCTCTCCGGTGGAGAGATTCTAGGGAAGAAGGCCACGACAGCTATGTTGGAGTGGCGGGGTCAGTAGCGGAGCTTGGCCGCTAGGCCATAGCGCAGCTAGGAGGGAGTGGCCTCCCGCATGAGGATTAGTTAGCGTCCAGCGGCTCGGTCCCCACGGCCTTGCCGTCGCGATTGAGCGTGATCTTCTCGATCCGCGCTTCAGCCGTCTTCAGCAGCGCCTCGCAATGCGCCTTCAGTGCTTCGCCGCGCTCATAGATGGCGATGGATTCGGCCAGCGGCGCGCGGCCGCTTTCGAGCTTCTGCACGATCTGTTCGAGCTGCTCCAGCGCGGCCTCGAAGCTCAGCGTCTTGACGTCGTCGTGGGATGTCTCGGCCATCGTGGTTCCGCTCGTTCAGTAGTCGTTCATTTCAGGACCCCAGGAGGGTCGCCACGTGCTGGCGCACGCCCCCGGCAAGGCCCTTGAGGTCATAGCCACCTTCGAGCAGCGACACAATCCGGTTGCCGCAGCGCGCGCCTGCCACATCCATCAACTTTGCCGTGACCCAGCCGAAATCCTCGTCCACCCATTCCAGCTGCGCCAGTGGATCGCGGATATGGGCATCAAACCCGGCCGAGATCAGGATCAGGTCCGGTGCGAAATTGTCGAGCGCCGGCAATATTTTATTAAGATAAGCCTCCCGCATCGCCGCGCCTCCCGAATGGCTGGGCAGTGCGACATTGACCACATTGCCCACCCCGGTCTCGCTGGGATGCCCCGTGCCGGGATAGAGCGGCATCTGGTGGCTCGAGGCATAGAACACGCTCGGATCATCCTTGAAGATGTCCTGCGTGCCATTGCCGTGATGCACGTCGAAATCGACGATCGCCACCCGCTCGGCCCCATATTTCCGCTGCGCCTCCCGCGCCGTGATGGCGACGGTGTTGATGAGGCAAAAGCCCATGGGCGTTGCAATTTCCGCGTGGTGGCCGGGCGGGCGGATGGCGCAGAAGGCATTGTCGACCTCGCCCAGGAGCACCGCGTCCAGCGCCGCCAATGCGCCGCCCAAGCCCGTCGCCAGCGCATCCATCGACCGGGAGGAGATGAACGTATCGGCATCGATCTGGCCCATGCCCTCGGCCGGACGCGCATCGCGCAGGCGGCCCAGATACGCCCCGTCATGCACGAGTTCGGCCAGCATCAGGTCACCGAAAGGGGCGGCGCGGCGCGTGAGCGCGGAGAATTGCGGTGCTTCCAGCGCCTCTTCGACCGCGCGAATACGGTCGGCGCGTTCCGGGTGGCCTTGCGGGGTCTGGTGATCGGCGAAATTGTTCTGGCTGACCAGGAGCGTCGTCACGTGGCTCTCCGCATGTTCCATCTCGTCTTGACGCGGCCTTGCCCTGTTGTCAAACACCGCTCATGTCAGACCCGTTCCCGATCAGTGTCGATGAGGCCGCCGCGCTGCTGCGCGCGGGCAAGCTTTGCGCCTTTCCCACCGAGACGGTCTATGGTCTGGGGGCGGACGCGACGAATGCCGATGCGGTGCTCTCCATCTACGAGACCAAGGGCCGCCCGCGCTTCAATCCGCTGATCATCCATTGCGCCGATCTGGCCATGGCCGAGCGTTTCGCCTTGTTCTCGCCGCTGGCGCGCCGCCTCGCCGAGACCTTCTGGCCCGGGCCGCTCAGCATCGTCCTGCCCCTCCGGCAAGGCCACGGCCTGGCTGACATCGCCACGGCCGGGCTGGAGACTGTCGCGCTGCGCGTCCCCGATCATCCCTTGGCGCTCGAATTGCTGCGCGCTACGGATCGGCCGCTGGCCGCGCCATCAGCCAATCCTTCGGGCAAGCTCTCGCCGACCACGGCCGAACAGGTGCGCAAGGGTTTCGCCGGCCGCGTCCCCGTGCTCGATGGCGGACCCTGTAAGCGAGGCGTCGAATCCACCATTGTGGCGGTCGATGGTGACCGCCTCATCCAGTTGCGCGCCGGCGCCCTGGCGCGCGAGGAGATCGAGCAGCGTCTCGGCGTAACGGTTGAGCGCGCCGCCGAAGGGGCCGCCATTTCTGCCCCGGGCATGCTCCTGAGCCACTACGCCCCCAATGCCCATATGCGGCTCGACACCGCGCCCCAGGCTGGCGAAGCCTGGCTCGCCTTCGGCGCGTCCCCGGACTTTGCCGGCACCACGCGCAATCTCTCGGAAACAGGCGACCTGCACGAAGCCGCCCGCAATCTCTTTTCCATGCTGCACGAGCTTGACGCGAC
>CBFGPB010000366.1:0-2550 GCA_965650545.1 uncultured Devosia sp.
CGTCCTTGGTGGCCTGGCGCTGGCTGTCGTTGAAATAGGCAGGAACGGTGATCACCGCCTGGGTGACGGTCTCGCCGAGATAGCTTTCGGCGGTTTCCTTCATCTTCTGCAGCACCATGGCCGAGATCTGGCTGGGCGAGTATTTGTCGCCATTGGCCTCGACCCAGGCGTCGCCATTGTCCGCCTTGGTGATCTTGAACGGCACCAGGTCCTTGTCCTTGGCCACGACCTTGTCGTCATAGCGGCGGCCGATCAGGCGCTTGACCGCGAACAGGGTGTTTTCCGGGTTGGTCACCGCCTGGCGCTTGGCCGGCTGGCCGACAAGGCGCTCGCCGTCCTTGGAAAAGGCGACCATGGAGGGCGTGGTGCGCGCGCCTTCCGCATTCTCGATAACCTTGGGGTTGCTGCCGTCCATCACGGCGACGCAGCTATTGGTCGTACCCAGGTCAATGCCGATAACTTTAGCCATTTACTCTGCCTCTCTCTTAGCGAACCCGCCGCAAAGCCCTCTCTATGAAAGCAGCTTCCTGGCCCAAAGGGCCGGGGTCCCTCGTAGGTTTCACATTCGCCCCCTTGGGGGCCTGCGGCGTATATAGGGGGGTGCGGTAAGGGCTTCAAGCGCGCCCTTGGGGAGTTTTTCCAATACGGCAGGGCCGGGGGGCCGCCCGCGCGCCGCGAGCGGCCGGATTGGGTCAGTCGTTGATCGTGTAGGAATTGAGCGTGCAGATGTCGATTGCCGGCTCGATCAGTTCGGCGCCGTTGTCCATGACGAACTTGAAGTCATAGAGGCACTGGTCGGAGCCGTCGCCGATCGTGGCGGTCGCCTGGTAGCCCGATTCGAGAATCCCCGTATCCCCCAGGAGGTCCTCGCCCCAATAGTCTTCATTGCTGGGCGTCGTGTAGAAATAGTGCAGGTCGTATGAGCTGTTGTTGATGACCGTGAATTCCACGGTCTGTGCCGCGGCGGGCGCCATGCCGGCCACGAGCGCAAGGGCAGCCAGGCCGCCCAGCAGAAGCGTTTTCATAATGAGGTCCCTCAAACCGGGCACAGCGTGCGCCCGGACGAATATTCTCTGCCACTTGCCCGCTATCCCGCCAAGCCGTCCCATATCGCGCCGATGCAAAAAATACTAAAAGGCCGGCCATGATCACCTCCGGCACCGTGCTGTTGCACGACAATCTCAATCCCGATGGCCAGAGCCTGCTGTTCACCCGGCCGCGCGACGTGCTGGTGGCGCATGATGCAGAGGGCGCGCGCGCGGCGCTGGCGCGATTGGCCGAGGCAGGTCGCGAGGGGCTGTGGGCGGCCGGATACCTCGCCTATGAACTGGGCTTCCTGTTCGAGGAGCGGCTCCTGCGGCTGCTGCCGGCGCGCAGCGAAACGCCCCTCCTCTGGTTCGGCCTCTATGATGCGCCGCGACGCCCATCCGGCGCCGAGATCGCGGCCCTCCTCGCCTCCGCCCCCGAGGGGCGAGCGCAGGACCTCACACCCTCTCTGACGCTCGATCAGTACCGGCCTGCCTTCGACCGGGTGAAGGACCTGATCGCCGCCGGCGATACCTATCAGGTCAATCTCACTTTGCGCGCCCGCCTCACCCTCGAGGGTGATCCCTTGGGGCTCTACCGCACCCTCGCGCAAAGCCAGCCGGTGGCCTATGGCGCCTATATCCATGCCGGCGACCACCATGTTCTTTCGCGCTCGCCCGAACTTTTCGTTTCCGGAGAGGGTGACCAGCTCAAGGCCCGGCCGATGAAGGGGACGCTCAAGCGCGGTTTGTCCCTGGCCCAGGACGCGGCCGGTCGCGACGCCCTCGCCGCCGACGAGAAGAACCGCGCCGAAAACCTGATGATCGTCGACCTCCTGCGCAACGATCTGGGGCGGATCGCCCAGACCGGCTCGGTCCGCGTCACCGACCTCTTCACGGTGGAAACCTATCGCAGCCTCCACACCATGACCTCGGGCATCGAGGCGCGCAAAAAGCCGGGCATTGGCCTGCCGGAGGTGCTCGAAAACCTCTTCCCCTGCGGCTCGGTCACCGGCGCGCCGAAACTGCGCGCCATGGAAATCATCCGTGAGGTTGAGACCGAACCGCGCGGCCTCTATACCGGCTCGGTCGGCTATATCGCCCCATCGGGCGACTTCGCCTTCAACGTCGCCATCCGCACCGCCGTCATCGATGCCACGGGTCAGGGCATTATCGGCATTGGCGGCGGTATTGTCGCCGACTCGACGGCCGAGGATGAATATGCCGAAGCCCTCTTGAAGCTGAAATTCCTCTCCGACCCGGCTCCCCCCGTGACGCTCATCGAAACTTTCAAATGGACGCCGGATGAGGGCTATGTCCTCCTCGACCGGCATCTTGATCGCCTCCTCGATTCAGCCGCCTATTTTGCCCTGCCCGTGACCCGGCAGGCCGTCGTGGCCTTCCTCGCCGAAAGATCCAGCACCTGGACCGGCGCCATGCGCGTGCGCCTGACGCTTTCGGAAACCGGCCTTGATCTCACGTCGGTGCCCCTGCCCCCCAGTCCCGAAACATTCCGCTTCGCCAT